>NZ_NPDG01000137.1:0-22043 GCF_002272225.1 Bacillus sp. 7894-2 | reverse complement strand
CAGCCTAAACATAAATAATTTCCTTTTTCGGAAATAATTATTTCAGGAAAACGTTTACCTTCCTTTTATAGAGCAGAACCCTTAATCCACTCGTAATAATCAGAGTTTTTTTATTATTAAAACAAAAGTTTTATCTATTAACTTTTGCTGCAAAACAGGATATAATCCCCCTAATAAAAACAATTGTATTTTTTAGGAGGACAAAAATAATGAAGTTCGGTTTGCTTCCCAGAATTATTGCTGCTATTGCATTGGGTATTTTAATAGGTTCTTTTTCTCCCCAATGGCTTATTCAGCTATTTGCTACTTTTAATGGACTGTTCGGAAACTTTCTTGGTTTCGCGATTCCGTTAATTATTATCGGATTCATCGCGCCAGGAATCGGCAGCATGGGGAAAGGGGCAGGGAAACTGCTTGGGATTACAACCGGTTTTGCTTATGCTTCCACAGTCACTGCCGGTTTAATTGCCTATTTTTCTGCGACGGTGTTATATCCTATTCTATTAAAAAACCAAAACTTCAAAGAGTTTGAGAATCCTGAGGATGCTTTGCTTTCACCCTTTTTCCAGGTGGACATGCCTCCGGTAATGGGTGTCATGACGGCACTGCTGATTTCATTCACTTTAGGTCTTGGATTGGCCGCAATTAAAGGAAACACCCTGCAAAATGCGATGAATGATTTCCGTGATATTATTGAAAAACTGATTGAAAAGGTCATCATTCCTTTGCTTCCTGTCCATATTTTCGGGATCTTCGCCAATATGACGCAGGGCGGCCAGGTTGGCGCCATTATTTCTGTATTTGCCAAAGTCTTTGTCATGATTATTGCTCTTCATCTTTTATTTTTACTGCTTCAATATTCAGCGGCAGGCAGCCTGATGAAAGCCAATCCGCTAAGACTCATGAAAAATATGATGCCTGCTTACTTTACGGCGCTTGGAACCCAGTCATCCGCATCCACGATTCCTGTTACGCTTAAACAGGTTAAAAAGCTTGGTGCACGCGAAAAAGTGGCGGATTTCTCTGTACCATTACTGGCAACGATTCATCTTTCCGGTAGCACAATCACCATTGTGAGCTGTGCGATCGCCGTAATGATGCTGCAGGGACAAACCACATCATTTGCAGAAATCCTGCCTTTCATATTAATGCTTGGAATTACAATGATCGCGGCTCCAGGTGTTCCTGGAGGAGCTGTTATGGCCGCATTGGGTCTGCTTGAAAGCATGCTCGGATTCAATGAAACCATGCTTGCGCTTATGATTGCTCTATACCTTGCCCAGGACAGTTTTGGAACTGCGTGTAATGTAACTGGTGACGGTGCGCTCACCCTGCTCTCTGATAAGGCAAGCGGCAAAGAGAAGAAGCTTCAGCCCCAATCGGCAGTGAAAGCCGGCTGATTGAAAAAAAGATGTCCCTGTTGGGGCATCTTTTTTTGCAGTTAGGCGCTGTAACAGCTTTACACGACCCAGATAGTGAAAAAGTGTACCTTTTCACTTTACTTAACAATCATAACAGGCGCTTTCACACGTTTGGCTATTTTATGGCTGACACTTCCGAGCACCATTTCCTGAAGTGTATTCAAACCACGGCTGCCAACTACAGCAACATCAAAATCCATTTTGTTGGCAAACTCCACAATGGCTGGTCCAGGCTCTCCCTGCAGTATTTTTATTTCATATGGAATGCCCTTTTCTTTTAATAAATTTTCTATTGGCTCTAAACGCTTTTTTCTCACCTGGTCCACTATACTTTTATCAAAATGATGAAGGATATCTTCTTTTGAGGTCTGACCATCAACAGCATACACCACGGTAATTTCAGAATCAGGATTCTGTTCAGCCAGTTGAATGGCTTTATCGGCTGCACGAATGGAATGATCGGATCCATCTGCAGCAATCAGTATTTTTTTAAACACAGAGCCTCACCCCTAACATATTCTTATAAAAAAAATACCACAGTCAAAGCTGACTGTGGTATTTATTATAATATTATTAATGGCCGGATAATTTCGCACCAGGTTTGCGGTGAACGGCCAAACGCTCAATCAAGTTCGAGCTTGGCGCATTTAACCCTGATAGGCGGACCAGCACACCATTGTCCCGAAGCTTTAATACAATCTTATCGATGGCAGCGACACCTGAGTCATCCCAGACATGCGCCTGCGAAAAGTCGATTTCTACTTCTTTTAATTCCTCATTAAAGTCGAATGCCGCTACAAGTTCCTCTACAGAGGCAAAGAAAACCTGGCCTGTTACAGCGTATATTTTCTTATCTCCTTCAACTCGTGATGCAACATGCACTTTCGAAATTTTAGCGACAAAGAAAATCGCACTTAGGATAATCCCCGCGAAAACTCCTTTTGATAAGTCATGAGTGAAAACAGTTGTAACAGTGGTTGTCACCATAACAATCGAATCAGTGACAGGCGTCTTAGCAAGTCCCTTAATGGATGACCAGTCAAAAGTACCGATCGAAACCATGATCATAACTCCGACTAATGCAGCCATCGGTATTTGAACGACAATATTTCCTAATACTAAAATCAGAAACATAAGGAATGTGCCGGCTACCAAAGCAGACAGTCTGCCTCTGCCGCCGGACTTCACATTAATGACGGACTGTCCAATCATCGCACAGCCTGCCATTCCGCCGAATAAACCGGACACGATATTTGCAATTCCCTGTCCGCGGCTTTCCATGTTCTTATCACTGGCCGTATCGGTCATGTCATCCACAATCGATGCAGTCAGCAGAGATTCAAGCAAGCCCACGATCGCAAGCGCAATAGAGTAAGGGAAAATGATTTTCAGAGTCTCAAGGTTCAATGGAACATCCGGTATAAAGAATGCCGGAAGAGCTGAGGTGATGGTTCCCATATCGCCAACTGTGCGTACATCACTCTTTGTCATGATGGCAATAATCGTAATAACAATTATCGCTACCAGAGGAGATGGCACTGCTTTCGTAAATCTCGGGAAAAGATAAATAATCGCCAGTGCACCGGCAACCATTGCATACATCACCCAAGTAGCATCTACAAATTGCTCCAACTGAGCCATAAAAATTAAAATCGCCAATGCGTTAACAAACCCAATCATCACCGCACGCGGAATGAACTTCATAAAACGGGCCAGCTTAAGCACACCGAATAAAATCTGCAGAACTCCAGTCAAAATAGTCGCAGCAAATAAATACTGCAGCCCGTGATCAGCTACTAAAGTAACCATCAATAAAGCCATCGCACCGGTTGCCGCAGAAATCATACCAGGCCTTCCGCCTACTATAGCAATGGTCACAGCAATACAGAACGAAGCATACAATCCAATCATCGGATCTACACCTGCAATAATGGAGAAAGCAATCGCCTCAGGAATCAGTGCCAATGCCACTACGATTCCAGCAAGGATGTCTCCCTTCACATTGCCAAACCATTGTTCTTTTTTTGTTAAAACTCTCAAATAAACACCTCGTTCTAATAGATTTATAGTAATGACTTTGAACTCTCATCAAAGCCGGGCCGACAAAAACATATAGAATCATAACACATTTACTTATATTTACAAGCCCTCATGTAAGCGCAAATAATACTTAAAATCTAGTTTTTTCTTTTGAAATCTCACGATTACTATGCGTTCAACAAAAAAAATGACCCTGTAACAGAGTCATTTTTAACCGATAGGTGAACAAATCTCAATATAATGCCCATCCGGATCTTCCACATATGCCACTTTCTGTCCCCAGGGCTTTTCAATCGGCTCGAGCAGGACTGGCACCCCTGCGGTCTTGAGCTTACCAACAAGTGCTTCCACTTCTTCCGTCACAAACCCCAGCTCGAATGTCTGCTCCTTCCTCACTCCATCCGGTATCGGCAGCCCGGTGACTTCCCGTCCGCCTTCTCTCGTATTGAAGGAAAGAATGGTGCTGCCTGTATCATACTCGATGTAAGTTCCAAATTCATTCCTAAGTTTCAGGCCCAGCAATTCACCATAAAAATGCTTCGTTCTTTCCAGACTTTCCGCATATAAAATGACATACCCCAGCTTCAATTCCATTACGTTCACCTCTTCAAAGTTTCTTTACATGATATGATTTCAATTTAGGAGGTATTTTCTCCTTTTAGACTCTGAAATCATTTTTAAAAGTTACAGTAATTAGAAAGAAATTGAGCAGCTTTTTTCATATTTTTATATCCAATAAATGAAAATAATGGCCTGCCATCTTCCTGATCTCTTCCGATTTCTTCTCAGGAAATACCGCGATAAAGCAAGTGGATGGACCTCCTGATTTCTGCAGATCCACTCCTGATTCGAAGTCCTCAACCTCAAATTCCCTATTGAAAAACAGCCCGTTCAGCTCGGCCAGAATACCTTTTGATCCTACAGGAAGCGTCTCAGTATCCTCAATGGAATTAATCATTTTAAAAATCTTTAGGGGCGCTGCCTCCGCCTCCCTCTCAATCAGCTCCAGGCCAACCAAAGGGGAACCGATCACCGCTATCCTTGTATCCTCTGTATAGATTAGGTCATCAGCAGGCAGCTCTCCCTTCCTTTTGCCAAGTACAGTTAAGCCTACCGCAGATTGAAGAAGGTTAAAGTTGCTTTCTGTACTTCCGTTGATTTGCAGTTCCGTAAGGCCTAATTCATCAGCCCCCTTTTTAATGCCCTGTATAAGCGGGTCCCAGGCATCATCGCCGCAGAAATTCTGAAGGGCAGCAGCAAATGGCTGAGCACCTGCAGACAAACATTCCATGACAGCGACACGGAAGGAATAGTACGAAACGGTCTCGTAAGGAACACGGACAGCATCCTGCTCTTTCTCGCCGATTGCTCCGCTGTTATCACTGGCTGCCACAATGGTTTCTTCAGCATTAAAAGGGAAGCTTAAGACATCCCTCACTGCTCAGCACCCGCTTTGGCCAAGGCCGGTCCCACAAGCTTGACAAGCCTTGGAATCGCTATGTAAGCAATGACAGCATTAATCACAGAACCTATAAAAAGAGAAGGCACAATCGCCAGGTAAAAGGCCTGCCCCATTAAGAGGATAAATGGAAGCGGAGCTGCAAAGGCATTGCCTAACACAAAAAGAATCCCTGCGAGCCAGTGCCTGCCTCTCTGGTATAATGAGCTGAAAACAAAGACTAGAAATGCCATTTCAACAGCAATCAAGAGATGAAGGGGCCCTAAAGGCAAGCCGCCCAATAATGCTGACAGCAGATGCCCGATGGCAGCAACGGCCGCTCCGCCATAGCCGCCAAGCAGCACGGCTGCGAGTAAGGCAGGAAATGCATCCAGTGCCACGCTTCCGATAACGGCAGGAACTTTAATCGCTGCACCGATTGCTGTCAGTGCAATCAGCATGGCGGCCATGCCCAGTCGCATGCTTTTCATTACTTATCCTCCTTGCGCTTTCCTTCACGGAATACATTCGCACTGCGCACATATTCCACATCCTTTTGGTTCAGACGGAAATTAATCACTCTTGCCAGGGCAAAGAAGTAATCAGACAAGCGATTCAGGAATTTCAGTGCCACTACAGAGGTTTCCGGATCCGCTTTTTTTAGTGAGACCACAAGACGCTCCGCTCTGCGGGTTACTGTCCTGGCAATATGAATAGATGCAGATGCAGGTGCTCCTCCAGGCAGAATAAATCTTTCAAGCTTTGGTGCTTCTTCAATCAAACTATCAATCTTAGTCTCCAAATAATCAACAGAATCCTTCGTCAATTTAAGCTCACGCTTTTTCGTAACATTCGCAAGGTCGCCGCCACAGTCAAAAAGCTCATGCTGAATCTTCTCCAGATCCTCCAGAACATCCTGAAAAATGGCCGGATCCAGCTGTGTCATGGCCTGCCCGACAAAACAGTTGACTTCATCTACCGTTCCATAGGCTTCAACCCTTACATCATCCTTCTCCACTCTGCCTCCGATAATGCTTGTTTTTCCCTCATCACCAGTCCGTGTATAAAGTTTCATCAGCGATTCCCCATTTCATTTTATTTTTTGATTGATGCCATACCAAATCAAATCGACTCTATCTGCAGTAGCAGCGGTATCCTGAAAGGCCCATCCTGCTGCATCCCGCCACTTTCGGTCAAGCGCCTCCATCGGAACAATCCCTTTTGAAATATCAGATCCGATTAAAACGACTTTCCGGCTAACATCTGCTTTTTCCCATTGGAGCCACTTTTCCAGCATCTCCTGCCACTTTTCCCGAATCTCTTCAAACTCCAGTGCTTGCGACCACTCCCGAATCATTAGCTCAATTCCCTCAAAGACAATCAGGTTTCGATCAAGATCGCCGGCCGACTCACAATGATAAGCTGAAATCCATTTATGAGGAGTGTCTGCCAATTGATAAAAATTCTTCACCCATTCGGACTTCCCGTTAAACCTGCCTCCTGTAATGAAGTGCATCGTTCTCCCCTCCTAAACTCTTCCCGTGTCCATCTAAGCTCATAGCCTCTTCCAAACGGAACTTGCCATTCCCAGAATTCTTTTTGCTCCGGTGCATACTTTCCAAGAAGGAATCTTATGACTCCGCCGTGTGTAATAACGGCAGCATCACGAATATCCTTCCGAAGCAATTGATCGGTTAAATTCTGCCACCCTTTATCAACTCTTGCTGTAAATGCTGAAAAGGATTCCCCTCCAGGCAGCACTCCTGTGAAAGGATCTTCCAGCCATTTTTGATAAGCTGGGTTATCATGCAGCTCTTGATAAGTCCTGCCTTCCCACTCACCAAAATGCATTTCTCTCCATTCGGGACATGATTCAATAGAATGATTCGGGAAAAGAATAGCTGCCGTCTTCATACATCTGCCTAAATCACTTGTAAAAATTCTGCTATAGTGTTGAGATGCCGCGGCAAGCTTATTCTTATGTTCCGTACACAGAGGAGAATCTGTCCAGCCCAGATAAGCATGGGACTTATTGGCCTCTGTCAGCCCATGACGAAATAATGCAACAGCCACAGTATCATCCATAAAAGCACCTCCGTCCCTTCCACACTGGCCCCAAGGACATCCCCTGTCATTCCGCCAAACCAGGCAATGACTTTTCTTGATAATAATACGAAAAACAATATTGAAAAAAGAACCATGAAAAGAAATCCAACAATAGCCGGGTAACCAGCCAGCCAGGCAGCTGCCGCGGCGGCCAGAAGGAAGACAGGGTAAATAGACAGGGTGGTTCTAGCAGCAGCCTGTTGAAATAATGAGCCCAGCCCCTCTTTTTTGGCCCCCTTAACTTTTATCAGCAATGTCCCCATTACCATCTTGCTTAAAAATGGAATCATGGCTATTAAAAAATAGGAAGTTGGATTTGATAAAAGCACAATTTCATAGATAAATAGAAATCGGGCACCCAGCAGGACAATAACAGACAGCACCCCGAACGCTCCCACCCGGGGATCACTCATGATGTCAAGCCGCCTCTCCTGATCGCGATAGGAGAAGAACGCATCGCTCGCATCCATCCACCCATCGAGATGAATCCCGCCGGTCAGCAAAATGCCGGCCAGCCAGACCGCAAAGGCTGCTGCCAATGGTGAAAAGGGAGTCCATTCAAGAAAAGCATAGAGAATGAATGCATATATGCACCCCTGAATGAGGCCGGCTATAGGAAAGGTTCTGATTGCCTTCTCCAGATGAGGCTTATCCATGGGCAGGGAGATCGGAATGGGAATGCTTGTGAAAAATTGAAGATTGATCAATAATCCTTTAAGCCATTTCATTCTGTTTTCTCCAGCTAACGACAATTTCCTTTAATTTTTCCCAATCAAGATGCTTTAGCATCGCTTCAGACAGCTCATCATATTTGCTGTCATCCACTGTTTCCGGATGAGCGGCTGCAGGTCCATCTGAAAGAGAATCTTCAACAGGAATGCCATGCTGGCCTATGTAAGGGAGTACAGCCAGTACCGGAAGCCCGGTTTTTTCTTCTATCCACAGTTTCCCGTCCTCAAAAAGCTCCGGATTCCCATGAAATTTATTAATAATGATGCCTTTTACCCGGGCTCGCTCCTGAGGGCTTAACAGCTCCAGCGTTCCGATTATACTTGCGAAAATTCCGCCTCTTTCAATGTCCGCTGCCAAAATCACGGGAACATCCGCCATTTCCGCAGCCTTCATATTAGCAAGCTCTTTTTCCTTTAAATTGATCTCGACCGGGCTCCCTGCTCCTTCCAGTACCAGAATCTCATACTTCTCCTGCAATTTTTGAAGTGACAGCGTGATTGCTTCAAGGCCCTTTTTATAATAATCATTCTGATAAGAGCTTCCTGAAACAACTTCTGCATGGTTCCCAAGCATGATAACCTCGGATTGCCCGCCGGCCATAGGCTTAAGCAAAATCGGATTCATCCATTCATTCGCTGCAGTCTTTGCGGCCTCTGCCTGCAGTCCCTGCGCTCTGCCGATTTCCTTTCCTATTTTGGTTTGATACGTATAGTTGCACATATTCTGAGATTTAAATGGAGCTACGCGATATCCTTCATTTGCAAATGCCCTGCAAAGAGCGGTAGCAATCAGGCTTTTCCCGACATCGGATGAAGTCCCCTGAATCATGATCCCTTTCATGCCGGCTCTCCTTTCATTTGAATGGGAATGCCTGCTTCAACAAGATAGGCTTCATCAGCCATCTTTACGATTTCCCTGTGGAGCATCCCCAATAGTTTCGCATATGTAAATACCAATTCGTTTTCGCCAATTGGCTCATTCAGGACTTCGTTGCTGACTATGATCAAGGTTTTGCTTTTTTGCCGGATTTCATTGATAGCCCTGAGGATATCTGATGATAGTTTTTCCTGGAATTCTCTGGTCCGCCAACTATCCTCCGCTTTAAAAAGCTCATTATTCAAGAGAGTGGTCAAGCAATCGAAAAGAATTATATCCTGATGGGTAAAGTTTCCCGAGATCTCTTCAAGTGCAGAAGGCTTCTCCCAGGTTGTCCAGCCCAAGCCGCTCTTACCCCGGTCATCCTGGTGCCTCTGAATCCGCTCTTTCATCTCGGAATCGTATGCTTTTCCGGCAGCAATGTAATGAAGCTTTCCGTCTGTTTTTTCTGCGAGCCTGGCAGAAAGCTTCTCCGCAAATGAGCTTTTTCCGCTCCGCACGCCCCCCGTGATAAAAATCAGCGCACCTTCCGCCATTCCTCCATCGCCTCCATCAGCACATCATTGTCTTTCGGCCCCTTAATCGCAAAGCGCAGCCATCTTCCTTCCAGGCCGGGGAAATTCATCGTGTGCCTCGGGATCATGCCCTTTTCCAGTAGAAATTGAAATAAAGGCAGCTGATCATCCAGGCGTGGATCCCTTAATAAATAAAAGTTTACGGCAGAAGGAGAAACAGAAAAATTTAATCTCTGATAAAACGAAACCAGCCTCTCTCTCTCCTGCCGAATCAAATTTTTTGTCAGCCTGACATGCTCCTTGCTGTCCAGACACCACTCTCCTGCTTTTAAAGCAAGGGCATTCACGCTCCAGTGCGGTTTCAGGGCAGCAGCTCTTTCAATCAATCTCTCACCTGCCATCATGTATCCAAGGCGCAGGCCGGGTATCGAAAACATCTTCGTCATGGAGCGCAGCACCACAACATTTGAATCCTTTTCTATGACAATAGATTGATAGTCGCAGGCAAAGTCATAAAAAGCTTCATCCATAATAAGCAGGCAGCTGTGAATCTGACACTTCTCTAACAGCTTCTCCACCAAAGCTTTGGGGTAGTGGACGCCCGTCGGATTATTTGGGTTGCAGAAGAACACGGCATCAGCGTCTTTGAGACTTCCGGATAGCGCTTCCATATCCAAATTCCAATCTTCAGCCTCCAGCTGATAATAGGAGACTCTGCAATTATTAACCCGGCAGGCCTCTTCATATTCCGAAAAGGCCGGCTGAATAATCAGCGCACTTTTCCCGGCTATCATCCGGCCAATCAGTGTGATCAGCTCGGCGCCTCCATTTCCGACCAGAATTTGTGTTTCTTTTATTCCCTCTGCAGCCGCCAATTTACTTTTTAAAAGGGCAGCATGGGGATCCGGATAGTCGCTAATGTATGGGAATAAGCTTCCCCACCTGTCTTTTAATTCACTGGGAGGGCCCAGGGGATTGATATTGGCACTGAAATCAATCCGCTCCTCAGGCATTTGCTTATCCATCGCTTCATATAAATATTGCGGATTAGATCCGTGTGAAGGCAAGATCAAGAAACATCCCTCCTGTCCATAATAGAAGCAAAAATAGGAAAACTGCTTTGTTCATAATCGAGATACTTTTTATGATATGTTCTTTTTCAAGCATAACCATTGGCTTGCCCATTGTCGCACGGTTAGAGATGACATCCTTATAAAAATTGATCCCGCCCAGCTGTACGCCCAGAAGAGCTGCAACAGCAGCTTCCCCCCAGCCGCTATTCGGGCTCGGATGCTTCGGTGCATCACTTAAAAGGATTCCCCATGCCTCCTCATATGGAGCATGCTCCGGCTTTTGTGTGAGCATGATGCAAACCGATGTCAGCCGGCTTGGAATCCAGTTTACGATATCATCCGCTTTGGCAGAAGCCCATCCAAAATCCATATATCGTTCATTCATGTGGCCAACCATCGAATCACATGTATTAATGACCCGGTAGATGAGAGCCAGCGGTGCACCGCCGATCATAGCCCAAAATAATGGAGCAGTTATGCCATCACTGGTGTTTTCCGCCACTGTCTCCACAGCAGCCCGGACAATGCCTGGTTCATCCAGCCGATCTGTATCCCTGCCGACAATGTATGAAAGCTTTACTCTTGCTGTTTCCATATCACCTTTTGCCAGAGGCTCATATACCTCCAGCGCTGCCTCTTTTAAACTCTTTTGAGCAATGGCTGTGAAGATAAGAATTCCTTCTGCCAGGATGCCTGCGATCGGATGAATTTCATAAAAGAGCCAGGTAAGGAAAAAGGTGATGCCACCTGCTGCCAGCAGCACGATCACTAGCATGAGGATCCCTTTTAATTTTCTAAAGCGGCCTTTATTCAGAGCTTGTTCAAGTTTATGTATCAGGGCACCCATCCACCTGACCGGATGCGGCCAGTTTGGCGGGTCCCCTATCAGCTTATCCAGTATCCAGGCAAAGGTTAGCGCGATCAGGTGATATAACATCATCTTTTTACCCTGCTTTGCGATTTTTTTATCGCCTCAACAGTACATTCGTACACACCTTTGCCAATCACTTTGCCCAGCGGTGTAATAGTACCTGCATACTCCAGGCTTTCTCCCTGCTGTGTGGCGGCAATCAAAATACTGTCAGTTGATGTTCCGGTCGCTATCGACCCTGTGACAATATCTTTAACGTTCTGGTCAAATAAAGCCCTGGTCTTGGCCTCGGTTGCAGTCATAATGGATTGAATAAAGGCTTCCTCTGTCAGATGGCCATTAACGAAAATCCATGTATTGATTGTACCCGGAGTCAGATGATAAGAATGCTCTTCACTTCTCGAAGCATCAACCGCATTGCCGACACCGGCTGTTACGACCACAAACACAGAGAATGTATCTTCTTCATAAAATTTGCTGCTGAAATCTTCAATATATACGGCTGTCATCATCCCCACAGTTTCTCCGGGTTCAAAGCCGATTTCCCGGACAAATTCCGCCATCTCTGCACGATGATCGCTGCAGTCATAATTCTTGCTCACATGCCGGTTAAGAAAAATCCGATTCCAGCCAGTCCCCGATCCGGTTACACCTGAAGACATGGTTTTAAGCGGAAATGGCGAGCGAAGGACCAGCAAATCCTCCCGTACCTCCAGGCTGGCTGGATCGATGCGCTTCTCTAATTGGCTTTCTGCCTGTGAGCGCTCAGGCACCAGCACCATCTGAGGGGCCGCCACTCTTGGATGCGGCAGCTTCTCGATCTTCGTCCTGTAAACCTCCCGTATCCGCCCTTCTTTTAAAACTTCATTAGGAACATGGTTAATATTGACTTCGCCATTCTCCAGCAGCAGCAGGCGGTCACAGTACAGGCCGGCCAGATTCAAATCATGGAAGATGGAAATAACCGTCAGCCCGCAGTCCTTTGACCATACAGAAAGGAGATCAAGCAGTTCTTTCTGATAAGACAAGTCAAGATGGTTCGTCGGCTCATCCAGCAATAATATCTCCGGCTCCTGGGCAAGGGCCTGTGCTAAAAACACCCTCTGTCTTTCCCCGCCGGATAATTGCTGAATATCAGCATCCTGAAATCGGGAGATGCCCGTCTGCTCCATAACCCTGTTAACCGCTTCTTCATCCTTGCCGGTCCAGCTCTGGAACCAGCCCTTTTGATGAGCATAGCGGCCAAGGGAAACCGTTTCCTTTACAGTATAAGAAAAGGCCTGTGAGGAATGCTGGGGCAGAACAGCCATGATTTTCGCCAGTTCTTTCGGTGTATATTCTGATAGGTTCTTACCTTTGATCACAATATCACCAGCTGTATGGGGCAGAATGCCGCTCAGCATCTTCAGAATTGTCGTCTTGCCGCTTCCATTCGGCCCCAATATCCCGAAAAGCTCTCCTTTTTCCACTTCAAAGCTGATATTTTTTACAACCGGCGCACCGGCATACCCGCCTGTGATTTGTTGGGCTCTTAGCATGAGTTATCACTTCTTTCTTGATTCGAAAAGCACAAGCGCCTTTATGCGCTTAAAGTTTATTCCTTCTTCTCATTAAAATAGCCCCAAAAACAGGTGCACCGATTAAGGCTGTAATCACACCGATCGGAAGCTCGGCAGGAGCAATGATCGTCCGTGAAACCAGATCGGCAATAATAAGGAAACCTGCTCCCACCAGAATGGATAGCGGCAGCAAATGCCTATGATCCGGCCCCCATAACATCCTGGTCAGATGAGGAATCACAAGTCCGACAAATCCTACCGTTCCAGACACAGCAACAGCCGCACCCGTTAAGATAGAGCCTGCTATCAGGACCATCATCTTTCTCTTCTGAACGTCCACCCCGATATGCCGGGCCTTTTCCTCTCCGAAGCTCATGGCATTAAGCTCTTTGCTGTTCACTAACAGAAGAACCGCGCCTATCACAAAGAACGGAAGGATAATGTTAATATACGCCCAGCCTCTCATCGACACACTTCCAAGAAGCCAGCCGATGATCTGTCTCAGCTCCTCACCAGTCAGAGCAATCATCAGAGAGATGAGGGCTCCAAGAAAAGAACTGAAGATAATGCCTGTCAAAATAATCGTTTCCACTTTCATGGATCTTTCAATATTTCTCGCAAAAAGCAAAACCGCAAAAATAGTTAAAAAGGCAAATAAGATGCTGAATAAAGGCAGCGTAAACATTCCTGCAAACGGAATGGATAAGCCAAAGAACAAGGTTAAAACTGCACCAAGCGAAGCTCCGGAAGATACCCCGATTGTAAAGGGATCTGCCAGCGGATTTCTTAATAAGCCTTGAAAGGCTGCTCCTGCAATGGCAAGAGACGCCCCGACCAAACCTGCCAGCAATACGCGCGGAAGCCTGATATTCATAATAATATTTGCATGCATGCTATCTGTGTTTTCCAATGAAACAAAGGAAAATATCTCAGCGCTGATTACTCTGATGATCGTCATGGGATGAATGGACACGGTTCCGATTGAGATCCCCATCAGCACGGCACAAAGCAGGAAAGCTGCTGCTGTTACATAAGCCAGTAATTTATTATTTAAATACGTCCGGATATACTGCTTTTGCAAGTTCCTCGACTCCTTCAATAATACGAGGGCCAGAGCGGGTTACCATATCGGAATCAACATCGATAATCTGCTTATTTTTCACTGCGGTTATATCCTGCCAGCCATCGCGGCTTAAGACATTGCCGACAGCATCTTCAGTGTAATAGCCATGAGTTGTGATGATCACATCCGGATTCCGTTCGATAATCGCTTCCGGATCCATCTTCGGCCATCCTTCTTCCGTAATGATATTTTCTGTGTTGATGGCACTCAGCATTTCGTCCATAAACGTCTCAGTCCCTGCTGCATAGATTTCCGGAGCAGGTGAAACTTCAACCATTACCGATTTGCGGTCCTCTTCTTTTATCCCATTAGCTTTTGTTTTGATTTCCTCAAGCTGGCTCTTCATGTCTGAAACAAGAGTTTCTGCTTTTTCCTTCTCTCCCGCTGCGGTCCCAATCATTTCAATGGATTCAAATACCTGATCAAAGCTCTTCGCGTCATTGACAACAAGGACGGTTACACCTGCATCCCTTAATTGCTGAAGACCTGCTTCCGAATATTGTGCACTTGAAGCGTGGGCAAGGACAAGGTCTGGATTTAAGGAGATCACTTTCTCTACATTAAATTCCAATCCTCCGATTTTTTCCTTTTCTGCGGCTTCTGGCGGGTAGTTATCAAAATCCGAGACCCCGACCACTTCTTCTCCAAGCCCTAATTCGAATGCTATTTCAGTGTTGCTTGGAATCACGGAAACGATTCTTTCGGGCTTGGCTTCAATGACCACTTCATTATCCAGCGCGTCATTTATCGTTACAGGAAATGCAACACTCTGCCCTTCCTCAACCTTTTTCTCTTCTTTTGGCTGTTCAGTACTATCGCCGCAGCCTGCAAGCACTCCTGCAGCAAGCAGGATAGTTAATAAAAATACATAAAACTTTTTCATTCTCAGCAATCCTCCTATAACTTTCGACAAAATTCGGGTGGTGCCTGTCACCAAAAATAAAAAAAACATCCCCTCGAATGGCAAGGAGATGTTGGTATGGTCATTTACAAAAAATTGCAGAATAGATGGCCGGACCAAACACCTCCCTATCCTCGTAGGTTTATGGGTGCTTAAGAATCAGGCAGGTCTCCTGGCTCATGGTCAATGCGTTCTGCTCCTTCCCATACTTGTGTGTACAGTGGATTTGCAGACAGCTACCATTTACAGTGGCGGGACCGCGCTGGAATTTCACCAGCTTCCCTATTAAGTCTTCAAAAGAGCTTGCTTTAAAGCCCTTTTGAGAAGACACCTGTTCTATTGCGGATATAAAATTTTCTATTTCTGATTATACACCATCCCGCAGAAAAGTAATAGAAAATTGCGGAATGTTGTAAAAAAGTTCAGAATTCTAACGAGAGTATATTTTCCATTCTTTTGTCTTCTTATCGAACACAATCTTTGCCTCACATGGCTCTTTTACTATGGCTTCGTACTCATCATACATATCATCCATATTAGCAAAATCACCAATAATCCAAATTGGAATCTCGATCCTGACCCGATTCTGTTCGATATCCTTAATGGAAAGGACCGCTCCTTCTTTCATGAGGGGCTTTAATGAAAGCAGGACATCTCTGGTAATAGGAGGATACGTCTTTTTCTTCTTAATGCCAAGGAGCGTTTTTTCTACCTTCATCTGTCCCATTTTCCCGGGGATCACTTCCCCAAGCATACGGTAAAAATCGTTCAGATCGCGATAATAAGTGCGGTTAAACCAGCCATCGTCATGGGCAAGGTACACATACCGGTTGCTCAGATAATTGTAAAATGGCAGCTTAAGATGCTCTTTAATATGGCCGAGATAAAGAAGCTCCGCAATTGTCTGGCCCGGAAGCTCATTCACCGCTTCCTCTTCCTCGAAGTCAATCCAGCAAAAATCGCCATAGCCGTATACATCATCCTCAACCAGCCTGCCCAGCTTGTCCCTTGACACATAATCGAACATCGTGTGGCTATTAAAGTCCCCATGTTCATAACGGTGCTTTAACAGCAGTAAATTATTAATAGAATCTGAAAGAGTCTGGGCAAACTCTGCAAACTCAATTCCATATGTCATTACATACTGATCCTGTTCATTAAGATGGATGTAGATGAGATCACGAATAGTTTGATTCCTTCTTTTCAATGACGAAACCTCCGAACCGTAGCCAAATTGATAAAAAGACAGCTTCTTATGAAACTGCCTGCCAAACTTCCAGTATTTTATCCTCTTATTGTAGCAAAAATATCTGAAAATATCTTTGCAGATGAGAAAAAATTTTTAATCCGTTTTTTTGAAAATACAGGAAACCATCATGGTAATTTATTCGTCTAACTAATGAAATCCCTTTCTCGATTGTAAGGTTAATTTTTCTTTGGTAGGATAAAAATGTAAAAAGGTAAAGAAACCAGGTGTATATAATGAACCAGAATAATAGATTCTCAGACCGATTTGATTGGACGTTATGCTTTCTCCTGCTGCTGTTTTTTCTCATCAGCTGCATTGCGATATACAGCGGACAATCTTCCAATCAATATGAAGGGAATTTTGTTATATCACAAATTAAAAATTATATTGTTGGTGCTGTCATTGTAGGGATTGTCATGTATTTTGACAGCGAGCAAATCCGGAGACTCACATGGCTGCTGTACGGTTTAGGCATCCTATTGCTTGTCGGGCTATTCATTGCACCGGAAAGTATTGCACCAGAACGCAAAGGGGCTACATTGTGGTATATCATTCCCGGACTCGGTTCAGTGCAGCCTTCAGAATTCGTAAAGGTGTTCCTTATTATCGCTCTCAGCAAAATCATCGCTGACCACCATCTTAAGTTTCAGGCTAAGACAGCCGGCACGGACTTTTTTCTCCTAATCAAACTAGGAGCAGTCACATTGCCTCCATTAGGATTGATTATTATCGAAGACCTGGGTACCGCCCTTGTCATCATCGCGATATTAGCAGGAATCATCCTGGTATCCGGAATCACCTGGAAAATCCTTGTTCCGATTTATGGAATCCTCGGTGCTTTAGCAGGAACCGTTCTATACCTGGTGATCATAGCACCGGAGATTTTAGAGAAATACCTTGGGATTGACCCCTATCAGTTCAGCAGGATTTATTCCTGGCTTGACCCGGTCAATCACAAGCAGGGGGCCGGAATGCAGCTGTATAATTCCATGCTCGCTATCGGCTCGGGTTTGATTTCCGGTAAAGGCTTTACCGACAGGCAGGTATATGTGCCTGATGCCCACACTGATTTTATCTTCAGCGTCATTGGCGAGGAATATGGCTTCTTCGGCGCCAGTGTAGTAATCAGCCTTTTCTTTCTGCTTATCTATCACTTAACGAAAACAGGCCTTGAGACGACTGACCCTTTTAATACCTATATTTGCGTCGGGGTCATCAGCATGATCACCTTCCATGTATTCCAAAATATCGGAATGACTATTCAGGTCCTGCCAATCACCGGCATTCCGCTTCCGTTTATAAGCTACGGCGGAAGCTCACTTATGGGAAACATGATGGCCATGGGACTGATATTCAGCATTCGCTACCATCACAAAAACTATATGTTTTCAACTGATTCAAATTATGTTGCAAAATAATTCCAACCGCGTATAATAACAGTAATATATTTAGTGTCTATGATGAAGAGAGTAGCAAAGGGTTCTTTCCTAAAAGCGAGACAGGGCCGGTGCAAGCCTGTCGGAAATCCTTTTTGTGAAGCGCACTTCGGAGATGCACAGCTGAAAGTAAAATAGGCTGTGCCGGGTAAGGAGTCCCGTTATCAAACCCCTTAAGGAATGTGTTCAAATAAATTGAAACGTCCTTTCGCAAGAGGTCCTTTGGACAATCAGAGTGGTACCGCGGGAAGATTTCAGCTCGTCTCTATTTTATATAGAGGCGGGCTTTTTTATTTTCAGGGAGGTGTGTTTAAAATGATTAATTTCAAAGCGATATTCGCAGATCAGCTGGCATCTGTGCTGAATGGGCAGCTTTCTGAGGAAGCCATTTCAGACTTAATCGAAACGCCAAAGAATCCGGCACATGGCGATCTTGCTTTTCCCTGTTTTACACTGGCAAAAGCATTCAGGAAATCACCTGCCTCCATTGCTGAAGAGGCTGCTTTCCAGATAAAAGGACCGTACATTGAAAGAGCGGAAGCTGCCGGGCCCTACATTAATATCTTTTTTTCCAAAGATGCTGCAAGTGCAGTCATACTGGAAAAAATCCTGAAGGATGGAAAAGAATTTGGACTGCTGAAGGATGGTGCAGGCAAAACAGCCGTGCTTGATTTCTCTTCACCCAACATCGCCAAGCCCTTTTCCATGGGTCATCTGCGGTCAACCGTCATTGGAAATGCCCTCGGAAACCTGGCCGGAAAATGCGGTTATACCGCTGTCAGAATCAACCACTTAGGCGATTGGGGCACACAATTCGGCAAGCTGATCACCGCTTATAAAAAGTGGGGCAATCCGGATAAGGTGAAGGAGCATCCGATCAGGGAGCTGCTCAGCCTTTATATACGGTTCCATGAAGAAGCAGAGCCTGATCCATCCCTTGAAGATGAGGCACGTTCCTGGTTCAAAGAGCTTGAAAACGGTAATAAAGAAGCACAGGACCTCTGGAATTGGTTTAGAGATGAATCATTGAAGGAATTCCAGCGGGTTTATGACAGGCTTGGCATTCATTTCGATTCATACAATGGCGAAGCTTTTTATAACGATAAAATGAAACCCGTCATAGAGGAGCTGATGGCAAAAGATCTGCTGGCTGAATCAGATGGTGCGGAGGTCGTTGAGCTTCCTGATGAAGACCTGCCTCCCTGCCTGATCAAAAAATCCGACGGAGCGACTCTTTATGCAACACGGGATCTGGCTGCAGCTTTTTACAGAAGAGAAAATTATCAATTTGATCACTCCCTATATATTGTCGGCCAGGAACAAAGCATCCATTTCAGGCAGGTCAAAAGCGTGATCAAAAAGATGGGCTATGAGTGGGCAGACAGTATGACACATGTCCCGTTCGGTCTCTACTTAAAAGACGGAAAAAAGATGTCTACCAGAAAAGGAAGAGTCATCCTTCTGGAGGAGGTCCTGGATGAAGCAGTTCTTCTTGCAAAAGGCAATATCGAGGCTAAAAATCCCGGTCTGGAAAATAAAAATGAAGTCGCTGATGCAGTTGGCATCGGAGCCATTTTGTTCCATGATCTGAAAAATGACCGCATGAACAATATTGAATTTTCCCTTGAAGATATGCTGACATTTGAAGGAGAAACAGGTCCCTATCTGCAATATACCAATGCCCGGGCCTATTCCCTGCTCCGCAAGGCAGATGATATACCATCTGCTGCAAATGGGCTATCCGATTCTTACAGCTGGGAAATTATTAAGCTGCTCTATCAATATCCTGAGAAAATCAGACAATCTTATCGGCAACTTTCCCCTTCCGTTCTCGCTAAATATCTGATGGATGTGGCCCAGGCCTTCAATAAATATTACGGGCAGGTAAGAATCCTGGAGAAGGATGCCGGCATCCAGGCAAGACTTGCCCTCGTCAAAGCAGTCGCCATTGTTCTTACAGATGGCATGCAGACACTCGGCATGAAGGTACTGCGCCAAATGTAAAAGGAGAAGCCGTTATGGCCTCTCCCTTTTTGCCTTTGTCCGGGCTTTTGCTTTCTGCATTTTCACAAGACTTCTTACCAGAAATCCGCCGACAAAAATGGCCATCAGCACTAAACCGGTATAATTCAAATGCATTAATTTCAGTATCACACTTGCGACTGTCGCCATATATAAGGCTCCGAGCATATACGTGATCTCTTCGTTCTCAAAATAAGAGGTAAGTTTCGCACCAAACTGTGAGCCAATGAGGCCTCCTCCTACGAGTGAAAGGCCAATCCAATAATCAATGCTGACAGTGGAAACGTAGGACAGGAAGCCTGCGGATACGATTAACATGACAGCAAACAAGCTGGTCCCTACCGCATTTTTCGGCATCATCCCTAAATAGGCGACCGATAAAGGCACCATAATAAAACCGCCGCCAACCCCTAATGTAGTAGAAACAAATCCTGCAAAAAATCCAATCAGCACCATCTTCACAATGGAAGGCGAATGGTCAGAAGAGTGAACAGCATGGGCTGACTTTTCTCTTCTTTTCAGCATGCTCAAAGCAAAATAAGACAGCAATATGATATAAAAAGCAGGCACGGCCCACGTGTCCCAGCCTTTATTCTCAAGAAAAAGAACAAATGGATGGGCGGCCTGAGTAGCTGCCATTCCGCTTAATCCAAGTATCAGCCCCTGCTTAAGCCTTATATTTTTCAGCCTGATATGAGCGGAGATGCCTGAAAGGGACGTTCCAATCGAAAACAGCAAACTTGTGGTGATCGCTTCCACTGGAGAAAAACCAAAAAGCATAAGCGTTGGAGTAAGAATGAATCCCCCGCCTACCCCAAAAAAACCGGAGAGCACACTAATAAGTGCCCCGAGAGTAATAAAGAAAACATATTCCATTTATATTCCTCACTAACTATCACTGCTATTAATAGGTACTATATCACTTTACCATAATTGACAACGGTTATACTGTTGTTCCCTTATTTATAATAATTATAAATAAGTATTGATTATAAATTAATATTTGTTATAATTAGTATATAAATAACTTAGGGGGAATTACGATGGAAAAATTACATGAGGCATTAAACGTACAAATTGCTGACTGGAGTGTCCTTTATACGAAATTGCATCGCTACCACTGGTTTGTAAAAGGCCCTCTTTTCTTTACCCTTCATGAAAAGTTCGAAGAATTATATAGTGAAGCGGCGGAAGTTGTGGATGAGGCAGCGGAACGCCTGCTTGCAATCGGCGGCACACCGGCAGCAAGCTTGACGGAATTCCTAAGCATTACGACTCTTGAAGAATCTAATGGGGAACACAAAGCAGAAGACATGGTTGCTGCTCTTGCTTCCGATTATAAGCATATAAAAGAGCAATTACATTCTTTAGCCCAGCTTGCCGAGGAGCAGGAAGATCACGTGACAAACGACTTTGCCATCGGGCTAATGGAAAAATTGGATACGCATATTTGGATGCTGCAAGCCTACTTAGGAGAATAATCTATCTTTGCAAGAGAGTCAGTGAGAATGGTCACTGGCTCTTATTTTTGTACTAAAAAAAACTTTGCCATTTATGCTCTCTGAGGTGTTATGATTGACCTGATTGCTTCATTTTATTTTCGGAAAGGAGTATCCATAATGGCAAACTTAAAGTATTCATTCTTTATTTTTCTGGGCGCATGCAGTTATGGCATTCTGGCATCCATTGTTAAGCTCGGACTCCAGGCCGGCCACTCTGTTCCCGAACTGACCGGAAGCCAGTATTTAATTGGGCTCCTTTTATTATTGCTTTCTTTCCCATTTATCAAAAGAACGAAAATCACCATTAAACAAGCGGCAGCTTTGTTATTGACCGGCGCCTCCTTAAGCTTAACGGGCATTCTGTATGGAATGAGCCTTGACCGGAACCCGGCCTCCATCGCTGTTGTCCTTTTATTTCAGTTCACCTGGATTGGAATTCTTTTTGAAGCACTGTATGAAAGAAAGATGCCCAGCAAAGCCAAAATCATTTCTTCGATTCTGCTCATAATAGGAACAGTATTTGCAAGCAACCTGATTAATTCCGGCTCACATACTATTCAAGCGGATGGCCTGATTTATGGCTTATTATCTGCGGTTACTTTTGCCGTGTTCATTTTTGCAAGCGGCAAGGCAGGCAAAGGAATTCCAACCATCCAGAGGAGCATCTTCATCACATTTGGCGGACTTCTTCTGGTTGCAGCTGTTTCAGGTCCCGTCTTAATAGGCGGCGGCATTCAGCTTGGGGGCCTATGGAAATTCGGTCTCTTGATGGCATTGTTCGGCGCTATTTTCCCTATTGTATTCTTTGCCATCGGGTCACCCCACTTAGATTCAGGGCTTGCCACGATTGTAGGCTCTGCCGAACTTCCGGCCGCTGTTGCTGCCGCTATGCTGATTTTAGGGGAAAGGATATCAGAAGCACAGACTTTCGGGATTGTGCTGATCCTGATCGGAATCAGCATACCTCAGTTTTCATTTAAAAAAGCGGCAAAGAATCGTTTGAGCACGTAGGATTTTTTATGACGGGATTCGCTTGGCGCCTGCTGTGCCGCGATCAGCTTGATGATAGAGGCTTTGGAAGTCATTCCAGAGCCTTTTTTCTTTGAAGGCTGGTGTTTTGCGGGGCTTTTTTGCTGGTGTAGCTGGGTTCTGACTCTGGCTTGGTCTTTTCTCCCTTTT
>NZ_NPDG01000136.1:0-12383 GCF_002272225.1 Bacillus sp. 7894-2 | reverse complement strand
AACTGGCTCTTTTCTCCTTTCTGTGTCCGAAGTTGGCCAGGGTTTTGACTCTGGCGCTCCTCTTTCTGCTTTCTCTGTCCGAAGCTGAATCATACTTTTTATTTTCCAGGCGTTTTCTCTTCACAAAATCAAACAACTTCAGTAAACTATTAATACCAATAAAACCAATGAGAAAGGTCGGAAAATAAATGGCGAATACACCAATTTCGATTCCCCGTCCGCTCGTAAGAACCAATCAATGGTCAATTGTATTAAGTGTTTTAGCTTCTTGGTTTACCGGAGAAGCCTGGATACTCGCACTTCCGCTGCTCGCAGGTGCAATGGGCCTATTATTCGGCTACAATCCGATTATGCGTACAGCACGACATTTTCTTAGAAAGAGTCCTTCTGAGTACATCCCCGAAGACTGGGAGCAGCAGCAATTTAATCAGGTGATTGCTGTTGCCTGCCTGGCGCTTGGGCTGATCAGCTTTCTGCTGGGCTGGACAGCTGCAGGGTATATTTTTACAGGGATGGTCGCTCTTTCAGCGTTTATTGCCATTCTGGGATTTTGCATCGGCTGTTTTATCCGCTTTCAGCTTAACCAGTATAAGTACCGAAATTCGTAAGGCAGCCATCACGGCTGCCTTTTTCGTTTCCTTATTCACCCAGCTAGTTTCAAAGGACTTTTTAAGGGGTACATATTTCATAAGTAAAATATTCCGAGGTGAAAAAATGAAAACTGCCAGTAAGTTTCTTTTGACAAAAGAAGATATGACTAACCCCGATATTGTGCCTGAGTGGGTTATTCAAGAATATAAAACATTTCATGATACAGTTACAGATAAAACCTTCCCGTGCTATTTTGGCATGACTGCAGAAATGCGCGGTGAATTGAGATATGCCTATATTACAAAGGATGACTGGTCTAATCTGCCGGAGGCTCTTGAATCCTTTATCGAGCTCTTTGATGCACCAAAGCTTATTCGTCATGGCCTGTTTGTATTTGTGGAGCCTGAAAAAGATGAAAAGCCGCTTGAACATTACAGAGAAAATTTCTGGAATATCCTTCAGTATTTGCATAAGGTTGATACAAAGCCATGGCCGAAGGATTATCCGACAGATCCGGACCATCATTTATGGGCGTTTTCTTTTGCGGAGGAGCCATTCTTTGTGTTTGGCAATGCGCCTGCATACAAGCAGAGAAAGACGAGGGATTTAGGCAACAGTCTTGTGCTTGGATTCCAGCCGCGCCGTATTTTTGAAGGTCTGGAAGGCACCTCTAAAGGCGGCGTCATGTCGAGGGAAAAAGTAAGGGAGCGGGTTGAAAAATGGGATGGCCTCCCTACCCATCCAAACATCAGCCACTATGGCGATCCCGAACACCGTGAGTGGAAGCAATACTTCATCGGTGATGACGTTAAGCCAATCGAAGGGAAATGCCCTTTTCATCATAAATAATCAGGAAGTTCAGTGAAAAAACTGCATAAATAAACAAGGAACCGTTCTCAGTGAGCGGCTCCTTATTTATGTGTCATATATTGATTAATGCGGCTGCCGATTGCGGACAATACTTCTTTGCCGGCTGCCTGATTTTGGAGCCTGTCCACAAGTACTGCAGCGCAGACTGCTTTTCCTTTATGCGTAAATATCGCGCAATCATGTTCTATGCCGGGAAGTTCGCCTGTTTTACCCGCAACCGTGACTTTTTCCTCGTCTATCGTGTTGGCAAGTTTGTTTTTAAACTGCTGGTTTTCCAATATATACAGAGCTTTTTCAGTATACTTCCCTGATAAAAGCTTTTGCTCTGCCAATGCCTTTATGCCATACAGCATATCCCTGGCAGTCGTGGTGTTGTCTATGCCGTTTTTCAGTGCTTCAAAATCCATCATCTTTCTGTTTAATGATGTGTGATTAAACCCCAAATTTTTGAAAAGCTGATTGATTTTTTCTATTCCGAGCAGCTCAATGATAAGATTAGTCGCTGTATTATCAGACACAATGATCATAAGGGTCATTAGGTCTGTCACCTTGATCTTCAAATCTCTGGCCATAGCTTGCAATACACCTGATCCGCCAACACGGGCAGAAACAGTAACTTCCAATTCCTCCTCAAGCTGCAGCATCCCTTTCTCCGCCTGTGAAAGTCCTGCAAGTAAAATCGGCACCTTTATTAAGCTGGCTGAAGAGAAAACGGCATCGGCATCTTTTTCAATGACACCATCCCCGGTATGGATACATACAGCAACGCGGCCTTCGCAGCTGCTGGCCAATGTAAGAATTTCCGCTTTAAGTGTATGAAAATCCATTTTATTTCGCAGCCGCCACTTGGGGACGGTTATTGTCGCCCGTTACTTTTTCATTATATAAATGGCAGGCTACAAAGTGATCCTTCTCAATCTCCTGCCACTCAGGCTTCATGGAAGCACAAGCCTCCATCGCATAAGGACAGCGTGTGCGGAATACGCAGCCGCTTGGCGGATTCATTGGACTTGGGAGCTCCCCTTCCAGAATGATTCTTTCCCGGTTATCCTCGATATCAGGGTCAGGGATGGGAATCGCCGACAGCAGGGCCTGTGTATATGGGTGAAGCGGATTTTTATATAAGTTTTCGCTTGTGGTTAATTCCACTAGATGGCCTAAGTACATAACGCCGATTCTGTCGCTGATATGCTTAACCATTGAGAGATCATGGGCGATAAATAAGTAGGTCAGCCCTTTTTTCTCCTGGAGACCCTTAAGCAGGTTCACCACCTGGGCTTGTACCGATACATCGAGTGCTGAGATTGGCTCGTCAGCAATAATGAATTCCGGATCCAGCGCCAAAGCACGGGCAATTCCAATTCTTTGCCTCTGCCCGCCGCTGAATTCATGCGGATAACGGTTAGCATGGTCGCGGTTAAGACCTACATCCTCCAGAAGCTGATAGACCCGCTCGAGACGCTCCCTCTTATTCGGATATAACCCATGAACCTCCATGGGCTCGGAAATAATCTCCTGTACGGTAGAACGCGGATTCAAAGAGGCATACGGATCCTGAAAAATCATCTGCATTCTCCTGTGAAAAGCAAACCTCTCTTTTTCAGTCATGTTATGGACATTTTTCCCGTCATAAAGGACTTCCCCTTCTGTACGGTTATATAAGCCAATGATGGTACGCCCTGCGGTTGATTTTCCGCAGCCGGATTCGCCGACAATCCCGAAAGTTTCTCCCTGTTTGATATGAAAGGAGACATCATCAACAGCCTTCAGGGTTTGTCCTTTTCCCATTGAAAAATGTTTTTTCAGATTGTTGACCTGTAAAAGTGCTTTTTTTGCCATGTTTATTCCCCCGTCTCTTGCCAGTAACGTCTAGCTGCACATAGTTCCTTTTCATAGATGGTATCTTTCAAGTCGATAATTTCGATGTTTTTACCGGTATTTGGAGAATGAAGCAGCTTTCCATCACCATAATAGATGCCTACATGATGGAGTTTGCCTTTTCCTTCTTCATAAGCAAAAAATAATAGATCCCCTGGTTCAATGGCATCCAGTTCGACCGGTTTCCCTGCTTCCGCCTGATCGTGGGCATCACGTGGAATGATCACTCCATTTGCTTTGCACATCGAATAGCTGAACCCTGAACAGTCATATCCATAGCTGCTCATGCCGCCCCAAAGATAGGGAAGGCCTATAAATTGTTCTCCCGCAGCAATGATGTCTCTTCCGCTGCCTTTCCGTATAGCCTCGATTGATTCAAAGACCTTTACGTCAGCAGATTTTAAGAATCCTTCTCCTTCAGGTGTCTGAACCTGGATCCAATCGGCTTCTTCTTGTAAGACTGGAAGTACGGTTTGATAGCTTAGAACAAGTCCCGGCTCTCTGTCAGTCGAATAGAGAGTTGCTTTTTTGTTCTGGATGACAGCAGCTTTTTCACTACTAAGCTTCCAATCTTCATTTTGAGTCAGCTGGGCCTTTGGCAACCAGCCAGGGTACCCTCTTTCATCCTTTGAGGAAGGCTGGCTCGGGACAACAACTTGTACCCATCCATCTCTCTCCTCCAATATATTCACTTCTTCTCCGTACAAAAGTTGTGATTGCACAAGATTCCCGTCGCAAAGCTCCAGCCGGGGCTCATAGGTGAGCTTTTCAAGCCAGGCATCCAGATTAACCGGGTTAGTGATGGCTTCAGTGTCCATTTCTCTTGATGAATCGCTAGCTGTCCACAAGGTCGCAGCCGGAACCGAAACCAGCCATTTCTGCTTAATTGCCAAACCGAATTCCTCCTCTTTAAAAATTCTCAGGATGTCAATTCCTGCTTGTTTACTGCTAATGATACATTTCTGATACCAAGGCCAGGTTCAGATGGCAGGGTAATTTTGCGGCCGGAATAGCGGATTCCGCCTTCCACAATTTCTTTTGCCATCATCAAGGGGGCGTCAAAATCAAAACGGGTTATATTCTTTTTGCTGGCTGCAAAATGGGCTGCGGCCGTAATGCCGATCTTGGTTTCAATCATGCTGCCTACCATGCATTCCATCCCGCATACTTCAGCGAGCTGATTAATGATCTGCGCCTGATAAATGCCCCCTGATTTCATCAGTTTGATATTAATCAGGTCAGCACTTCGCGTTTTAATGACATCAAATGCCTGCTTCGGTGTAAAAACACTCTCATCTGCCATAATCGGTGTATCCACCGCGTCGGTAACCTGTTTAAGCCCCTCTATATCCCAAGCCTTTACCGGCTGTTCGACAAGCTCAATGTTCAAGTCCAGTGCTTCCATTTTCCGGATGGCATAAATAGCATCCTTTGGTTTCCAGCCCTGATTGGCATCCAGGCGGATTTTAATTTTCGATCCTACCCGGTTACGGATTTCCCGTATTCTCTCTATATCTGTTAAAATATCATCCTTTCCTACCTTTACCTTAAGGACATCGAAGCCTTGCTGAACATAGGAAACCGCATCTTCTCCCATTTCTTCCGGACCATTGACGCTTACTGTATAATCCGTTTCCACCTCATTTTTATGTCCGCCTAAAAATTGGTAAAGAGGCAGTTTGCATTGCTGTGCAAGACAATCGTATAAGGCCATATCCACCGCTGCCTTTGCACTCGAATTTCCTATTAATGCGGACTGAATCCCCTGGAAGATCTCCTCATAGTTTAGAAGACTCTTATTGATCAGCATTGGCTTTAATACATGATGAATGGCTGACTCTATGCTTGACAGGCTGTCCCCGGTGATCACCACAGTGGGAGGTGCTTCTCCCCACCCGGCTATCCCGTTATCGCATGTTACTTTTACAACAAGTGTTTCAGCTGTCTCAACAGTTCTCAAAGCTGTTTTAAATGGTTTTTTCAGTGGTACCGCAGCTCTAAATGTTTCGATCGTGTTTATTTTCATCTATACCACCCTTTTACTTAACTCCGCTTTCGATTTTCAGCTTTTTACCGGCTGCATCCAATTCTGCCCTTACACCTAATGGCACAGAAATATGCGGAGAGCAATGGCCGATATGAAAGCCTTTTACAGCAGGCTTATTCACCCTTTTAATATATGTGTCCAGAACTTCATCCAGTTCCAGGGAAAGTTCTCTTTCCGGAACGCAATTATTAAAGTCCCCAATGATAAAGCCGGCCGCATCCGAAAGCTTCCCTGCCATATGGAGCTGGTTCAGCATGCGGTCGACCGCACGGGGCTCTTCGTTGATGTCTTCAATAAGCACAAGTTTATCTTTTGTATCAATTTCATATGGGGTTCCGATTGTACTGGCCATAAGAGACAGGTTTCCGCCCGTTAAGACACCCGCGGCACTCCCGTTCACCATCGTCTCCAATTCTGAAATTCCTTCTGGATAGTCAAGCGTGACCGGCTCAAATAACTGGTTAAAATATTGCTTGGATAGCGGATCCGCATCCTCTTTGCCAATATCAGAGGCGAGCATCGGCCCATGGAAGGTGACCAATCCTGTCTCTTGGCGGATGGCGGTGTGCAGGAAGGTTATATCACTGTATCCCCAGAAAATTTTCGGGTTTTCTTTTATCAGATCATAGTCAATTTGGGACGCAATTCTCCCGGTTCCGTAGCCGCCGCCTGCACAAATGATCGCTTTGACTTCCTTATCCGCAAACATGTTATGTAAATCAGCCAGACGGTCTTCATCCTTCCCGGCCAGGTAACCATATTGGTCTGCCACATGCTCGCCCATCTTTACCTTTACACCAAGCTCTTCCAAAAAAGACAGGGATCGTTTCAGGTTCTCCTGATTGGGCGGGCTTGCCGGTGCTATAATTCCAATCGCATCACCTTTTTTCAGGCGCTGAGGTTTGATTGCCATGCTGTCACATCCTTTTCGTTTTATAGCATTATATGCTCCTTCAGCAAAAGCATTGTTTGGGAAATGAAATGATTGTCGAGGATATAAGCTAAAATTCGGGAAAATATATTATTTTTCGGGAAATAACTCGAAAAGCGGAGAGCGCCCGCTTATCGGCGACAAGCTTAAGACAAGCGCTGGCAGAAGGCGTTTTTTGCCTTCATAAGTGATTGGCTTAAGACCTCGAGCCGATGGCGCTCGGAGCTAGACAGTTATCAAAGTTCAAAGATTCTTATTCATCAAAAAGTATATTCTTCTGAAAAAAAGGGATGTTCACACGAACACCCCTTTTCCTGTCACTTTCACATCAAGCCGAAGAAGTATTACTTCTTATCTGCCCATTTAAGCTCCAGATATCCAACCGGATGGCGGACAATTCCTGAAACAGCATCATTATAGAGATATACCTGGTTGTAGAAATGGATAGGGATAATCGGCATTTCTTCGAATAAGATTTTTTCCGCTTCATACATCAGTTCAAAGCGCTTTGCTTCGTCTGCTTCATTCTTAGCATCCTTGATCAGCTGATCGTACTTATCATTGCTCCAGCCAGTGCGGTTCATGGAATGTCCTGTCTGGAAGTTTTCAAGGAAGTTGATTGGGTCAGCATAGTCAGCAAGGAATGAGCTTCGGGATAATTGGAATTTAAGCGCTTTTTGTTCTTCAGCGAATACATTCCACTCCATATTGGCAAGCTTCACTTCAACGCCAAGGTTTTCCTTGAACATTTGCTGAAGAGCTTCAGCGATCTTCTTGTGAGAATCACTTGTGCTGTACGTTAAAGTAACTTCAGGAAGTGTTTCATAGCCTTCCTCTTCCATTCCTTTTTTAAGAAGGGACTTCGCTTCTTCTACATTCGTTTGGACAAGATCTCCTGCTGTTTCACGGAAATCCTTGCCATCAGCATCCTTAAATCCATAGGCTACAAATCCGTATGCTGGCTTTTCTCCATTCTTGGTTACAAAGTCAACGATTTGCTTCTGGTCCACTGCCATTGAGAAGGCTTTACGGATGTTTTCGTTCTGGAATGGCTCCATATTTACGTTAAATCGGTAGAAATAATCACCGGCCTGGTCTTCAACCTTTGCTTCACCCAATAGCTTTTCGCTCAGCTCAGATGGAACAGCCGATACATCAAGCTCTCCGGTTTGATACATTTGGTATTCAGTATTGGTATCATCAATGATCGCCCAATTAATTTTATCCAGTTTTACATTATCAGCATCCCAGTATTGATCGTTTTTCTCCATTACAAAGTGGCTGTCATGCTCCCACTCTGTCAGGTTGAAAGGACCGTTGCCCACAAAAGATTCTGCTTCAGCAAACCACTTCGGGTTTTCTGTTGCTACTTTTTCATTGATCGGGAAAAATGCAGGGTTAGTGATTACACTTAAGAAATAAGCCTGCGGACTAACTAAAGTGACTTCAAATTTTTTATCATCAACTGCTTTTACTTTTACATCATCAGCTGATCCTTCCCCGTTGTTATAAGCTTCTCCGCCTTCAATGAAGTAGCCGAGGAAAGCGGCTGAAGAACCTGTATCAGGATTTAAAAGGCGCTTCCAGGCAAATTCAAAATCACCTGCTGTTACAGGATCGCCATTTGACCATTTGGCATCTTCGCGGATATGGAATGTATAAGTCTTTCCATCTTCAGATACATCCCACTTTTCGGCAATGGCTGCTTCCGGCTCATGATTTTTTCCCAGACGTGTCAAACCTTCCATCAAGTTGTTCAGTGCGCTCCAGGAAACAGAGTCAAAGCCGATTGGAGGGTCAAACGAAGTCGGCTCCTGGCCATTGTTTAAATAAAGCACCTTTTCAGCACTTTCTTCTTTCTTGCCATCATCCTTGCCGTCTGTTTCTTTGCCTGCATCTTCATTTGCCGTACAGGCTGCCATAACGAATAGCAACACACCTGCAAGCAGCAGCGATAAAAACTTTTTCATTCTTTTTCCCCCTCTTAAAATATATTTCTTTATCTACCAGATGCCTGTCTGACAGCTGATAGATTCATAACTTTCGCAGTGCCGTACCGGGTATGGCACTGCGAAAGGAAGTACTTACTTTACACCTGCATGCATTTTTTGTGCCCGCTCATCCTGGAGCCAGCAGTCCACATGATGATCCCGGCTTAAATGCGTTTTATAGGGATAAACCCGGTCACATACCTCCATTGCATATTCGCAGCGGGCAGCAAATGGGCATCCAGCCGGCGGAGCGAATAAATCCGGCGGCGATCCGCCTATGGGAATAAGATCGGCACCATCCAGGTCAAGACGCGGAACGGAATTCAGCAGGCCCTTCGTATAGGGATGCTGAGGATTATAGAAGATTTCCCTTCGTTCTCCGGCCTCCACTATTTTCCCTGCATACATGACAGCGATGCGGTCTGCTACTTGAGCGACAACCCCCAGGTCATGGGTAATAATTATGATAGATACTCCAGTTTTTTTCTGGATATCTTTAAATAAATCCAAAATTTGCGCTTGAATCGTTACATCCAGTGCTGTAGTCGGTTCATCGGCAATCAGCACTTCCGGCTCACAGACAAGGGCCATGGCAATCACGATCCGCTGCCTCATCCCTCCGCTGAATTGGTGCGGATAATGCTTCAATCTTTCGGATGGATTTGGTATTCCAACTAAATTCAGCATTTCCAGGGCCTTTTTACGGGCATCCTGCCTTGATACGGTTTTATGCTGCATAATTCCCTCTATAATTTGCTCCCCGATGGTAATCGTAGGGTTTAATGCAGTCATGGGATCCTGAAAGATCATCGAAATATCGGCACCGCGGATATCCCGCATTTCAGACTCTTTTAGTTTTGTCAGGTCCTTCCCTTTAAATAGGACAGAGCCATCTGCTATTCTCCCGGGAGGAGATGGAATCAGCCGCATGATGCTCTGGGACGTTACACTCTTTCCGCAGCCGGATTCACCAACAATCGCCAGGGTTTCCCCCTTGAAGAGATCAAATGATACACCCCTTACAGCCTGGACTTCCCCGCCATAAGTGGTAAATGTGACATGCAGGTCTTTTACTTCTAGTACTTTCTCCATGCTGCTACCTCCTTAACTTCGGATCGAGGGCATCCTGCAATCCGTCTCCAAGCACATTAAATGAAAACATGGTCAGGGAAATGAAAAAGGCAGGGAAGAACAGGCGCCACCAGTGACCTGATAGAATCGTAGACAGTCCATCATTGGCCATGGATCCCCAGCTGGCAAAAGGCGGCTGAATACCTAATCCCAGAAAGCTCAGGAACGCCTCTGCAAAGATGGCTGATGGCACTGTTAAAGTCATCTGGACAATGATAGGGCCCATCGTGTTCGGCAGCAGGTTTTTCTTTATAATCCTCGATGTTTTTGTTCCGAAAGTCTTTGATGCCAGTACAAATTCATAGTTCTTGATCTGCAGAACCTGTCCGCGGACAATCCGGGCCATCCCGACCCAGCCCGTTACGGAAAGGGCGAATATAATGGTGAACAAACCAGGTCCCATTACAACACTGATTAAAATAACAACCAGCAAATAAGGAAGTCCATAAAGAATTTCCACTACCCTCATCATGGCATTATCTGTTCTGCCGCCTTTATAGCCGGCAATACCGCCGTAAATGACTCCGATTGCAAAATCAATCATGGCTGCCACGATTCCAACGAATAAGGAGATCCTTGCTCCGTACCATGTTCTTGCAAAAACATCCCGGCCTAATTCATCTGTTCCAAACCAGTATTTTGAAGATGGCGGAAGATTCTGATTGGCCAATGACTGCTGGGATACATTATGCGGAGAAATCATCGGGCCGAATATGGCCATAAAGGCTAAGGCTATAAGAAAGAATAGCCCTGCCATCGCCAGTTTATTTTTCAAAAGCCGGCGCCATGCATCCTGCCAATAAGAAAGGCTTGGCCTTACAACTGCTTCCGCTGCATCCTCGTCTTTGGCCTTTGGCATAAACCAGTCATCCGGAATATCGGGTGCAAGGTTGCGGTTATCATGCTGTTTGCGCAGTTCCATTAGCTCGCCTCCTTTTTATGAAGCTTAATTCTTGGGTCCAGAACTCCGTATGCAATGTCCACGAGGAACAGCATTATAATCAAAATCGAGCTGTAGAAAACGGTGGTTCCCATAATGACGGGATAATCACGCGTATTGATGCTTTCTACGAAATACTTTCCCATTCCGGGAATGGCAAATATTTTTTCAATAACAAAGGTTCCTGTCAAAATGCTTGCAGCAAGCGACCCCAATACGGTTACAACAGGCAGAAGGGCATTTCTCAGTGCATGTTTAAAAACAATTTTCACCGGTGACAGGCCTTTAGCCTTGGCCGTCTTGATGTAATCCTGTGTCAGAACTTCCAGCATGCTTGAACGTGTCAGACGGGCGATAATCGCCATAGGACCGGTCGCAAGCGCCAGAGTCGGCAGAATCATATGCTTAGGGCTTGACCAGGTAGCCACCGGGAGGATTGCCAGGTTGACAGCAAGCTGCTGAATTAATAGTGTGGCAAGCACAAAGTTTGGCACTGATATTCCCAGAACTGCAATGGTCATCGCTAAATAATCAATAAAGCCATTGTGCCGGAGAGCTGCGATGATTCCGAGCGCAATCCCTGAGATAACAGCCACAATCAAAGTGACGATTCCCAGTTCAAACGACACCGGGAACCCCCGTCCCAGCATTTCATTCACCGTCTGTGAGGACTTTTTAATAGATGGTCCAAAGTCAAATGTTGCAACGGATTTCAAGTACATCCCATATTGGACATACAGCGGTTCGTCCAAATGATAGAATTTCTCCATATTCCGCTGGACCGCTTCGCTGGTGTTTCTTTCTTCATTAAAAGGCGATCCGGGTATGGAGTGCATTAAGAAAAACGTCAGAGTGATAATGAACCAAAGTGTGACGACCATTGCGATGAGGCGTTTTATTATGTATCCAGTCATTCATTAACACTTCCTAACAGAATGTAGTTCTCATGGCCAGCTCAGTCATCACGAGCATAGCCTGGTATGCTTCAAGAATATCTTTAGCCTGATAGCGGACAATGGTTGTATTTTCTTCTATCTCTGCACCAGGCATTAAAGCAGCCCACTCAGCCTGGCCATAGTTGGCAAATTCAATTTTCAACACAGGGTTTTCCGGCGGCACAAGCGGCTTGACAAGCTCCTTTTTGCTAAGTGCCTCTGCCGCTTTTTCTCTTAAAAGCAGGCCCGCTTTCGCAGGAGTAAGCGATTTCACAGCAGACCGTGATATCGTCTCTTTTACAACAGCTGTTGTCACATTCGGGATTAATTTCTCTGCTTCCAGTGCCGCCTGGTCATCTCCGGCCACCATTAGAACCGGCACGCCATGATAGCCAGCCACATAAGCATTGAAGCCCATTTCTCCAATGGCATGATCATTGATGTACATATTTCTTACACCGAAGATCATGGAGTGGGACATAACCCCTTTCATGGAAGCACGTGCATGATATCCAACAAACATGGCACCAGTAAAGCTTGAGTCCAGGCCCTGAACCATTGAATATGGCTTAACATCACCCGTAATCAGCTGTGTCTCCGGGTGCATTCTTTCAATTAGCAGGTTGTTCATTTTCGAGTGGCTGTCATTGACAATCACCTCACTGCAGCCTTCTTCAAAGGCAGCTGTCACCACATGGTTTGCCTCATCAGTCATAATTACCCTGCTGCGTTCATAATTGTGCTTTGATGATCCGACATGTGTATGATCAGCCAGACCCGTAATTCCTTCCATATCAACAGATAGATAAAGCTTCATTCAGAATCCTCCAAAATATTATATTATTATAGTTTTCTATATTGTAGATCATTTTGATATTTTCTGTAAATTAAATCAGCAATTTATTTACCTTTTAAATTGTTATTAGCCTATCAATGTTGCCCGTTGATTTCCGCTCCAGGATGCTCAGCAAACCGCGGGGCAGGCGGTGAGCCTCCTCAACGCTTCGCGTCTGCGGGGTCTCACCTGTCCCGCTACTCCCGCTGGAGTCTCGCACCTTCCGCTACAATC
>NZ_NPDG01000135.1:0-25595 GCF_002272225.1 Bacillus sp. 7894-2 | reverse complement strand
AACTCAGTAATTAATATACTAAATACAAAAAATCCAGCTATCGGAGATGTTCTCTGATAGCTGGATTTCATCTGCGGAAAACAGAAAAAGCAGCTTTATTTATTCATGATTTGTGTATATTTTATATGGGCGTTTTTAAAGGCAACTATCAAGGCCTTTTGCGAGGAGCCGAAGTAGCGGCTTTCGATTTCTTCTGATACTTTGTCTGCTTCCAGTATGGATTTGCCGACAAATATCGATTTAATAAACAATGAGGTTAAATTTATGGTAGATGAACATTCTGCATCTACTATTTCATCTGTTTCTCTGTCGATCACAAGGCCGATAAAAAAGCCATTGTATTTTTGCATAATCGGATTGTTCAATGATGTTTTGCTGTCTCCGATGATATAGACGGTATTTTGTCTGTACATGAACTTGCCTCCTGCAGACCCGGATATTATATGAGGCGTTTATGAGGTTATCATAAACATTCATTATAATGCATGGCCCGTACCAAAATTGTAATACAACAGAAGCTGTATTACAATCACTTTTCAATACTTTTCTAAATATTTTATCAATTGCATCCATCCATTGCATGCAGGTTCAATTATTTTTGCCCTGCAAGTCTCAATGCATATTCCAGCAGGTCCTCCCCGCTCATGAGCTTGTCTCCCCCACCCTGTGCAAATTGAGGATTCCCGCCGCCTTTGCCGTTAATTTTCTGCAGAAGTTCTGCTGAAAGGCTCTTCATATCAGATTCAGAATCTGCTCCCCTGGCACAGACAAATTGGAGTTTTTCGGCTGTTTCATTGATTAGGATCACATCGGCCGTTTCAGATTGGGAGGCGATTAAGCGTGCCAGCTTCTGCAGCTCCTGGATGGATCTCCCCTCAAAGACCTTACTGATGCACTTCTCCTTTCCGGCTGTGAACATTTCTTTTGCTTCATAGTCTAATAGGGCTTCCTTTGCTGCTTCCAGCTGCTTCTCCAGTTCCTTTCCATTTTCAATCAGGCGGCTGGCCGCTGAAGGCAGCTCCTGCTCTGGTGCATTTAGAAGATGACTCAGATTCCCGGTAATTTCATGTTTGGTCTGAAGCTGCGTGAGAATCCGGCTGCCGCAGATGAACTGTACGCGGATTTTCTTTTTTTGGCGCTCCCAGTCCAATATTTTCACCCCGGCTACCTGGCCGGTTGAAGATGGGTGTGTTCCGCCGCATCCGTTATAATCAAATTCCGGAATGATTACAAGCCGGATATCTTCACTGACAGACAGCTGCTTACGGAGCGGGAATTGGGAAGCTTCCTCTGCATTCACCCACCTGGCTTCAATCGGGCGATTCTCAAGAATGATGTCATTAGCCAGTCTCTCCGCTTCCTCTGCGTGCCAGGCAGGCAGTTCACTAATTTCCAAATCAATAGTTAAGGTTTCTTTGCCTAAATGAAAGCTGACGGTTTTATAGCCGTAAAGCTCTTCAAATGCAGCCGATAATATATGCTGGCCGGCATGCTGCTGCATATGGTCAAACCGTCTGCTCCAATCGATCTCTCCTGATACTCCCGAATAGGAAGGGTCCAATTCTTTTTCTAAATAATGACGGATTTCCCCCTCCACTTCTTCGACACCCGCCACTTTTAGGCCGTTAAGCGTCCCCTCATCATGAGGCTGTCCTCCGCCAGTTGGATAAAAGGCCGTTTCTTTCAGGACGGCATATATCCCCCTGTCGTCTGCTGCCTGATATACAAGTTCAGTTTCAAATGTTTTGATATATGGGTTTTCATAATAAAGTTTTTTCATAGAGAATCAACCTTCCTTGTGCCTTTTCTATTTTTAAAACTACCGATTATGCAGTTACAGGTCAAGTCAGCTATTAGTCAAGGGGGAATTATTAGTAATTTTATCCACTCGGTTTATGAGCGTAATGAAAAAGGTATGTACACCAATAGATAAGCAAAAATTATTAAGGAGATGATGAATATGGCAACAAACAAACATATTGTAGGTGCATACGATACAGAACAGGAAGCTATTCAAACGGTTGAAAAGTTAAGAGCAGAAGGTTACCGTCCTGAAGATATTTCCGTAATCAGTAAAAATAAAGACGATGTGGATGCCGTTACAGAAGAAACAGGCACAAAAACGGAAGAAGGATTAGCTGCCGGAGCAGCTACTGGCGGTGTTCTGGGAGGATTAACAGGTCTTCTGGCGGGTGTAGGTGCATTGGCGATTCCTGGAATCGGACCAATTGTGGCTGCCGGACCAATTGCTGCTACATTAACAGGAGCCGCTGTTGGTGCAGGTGCCGGCGGTATTGCCGGAGCATTGATCGGCATGGGCATTCCAGAGGAAGAAGCACATCGCTATGAAGCAGATGTCAAATCAGGAAAAATCCTTGTGTTAGTCGATCCTGATGCGAAGTCTGCAGACTTTACTGATGGCTATACAAATACGGACCGTTCCATTGTAGATGGAGATAGAACAACGTACACAAGCACTGATCCTTTAAATCCAGGCGAGCTTGATCGCGGAACGAACGCTTTTAAGGATAACACCAGAAACAGCAGCGGTGTTTGGACAGATGAGAATCTGGATCTAAACCGACCGCTGAGCGGAAACCCTGAAGATCTGAGCACAAATGACCGCACGGTTTCGGCCTATAACGATGATGTCGATACCCGCAATCGAGATGCGTATGATTTTAACAATGTGAGGGAAAACCGCAATAACCCTTATAAAGGATAATGGAAAAAGAGCTATTCCCACCATGGGAGTAGCTCTTTTTTTGATATAGAGATTCACAGCAGTTAATCGTGAAGAAATTCCATATTTTTCATCTTTTTCCTCCTGGTTTTCAAAGCTATACTTAATTGTAATGAATGGAAAAATAGTAACTTAGCGGGGGGAAATGCTAGTGAGAAGAGTGTTGCCGGCACAAATTATTTCTCATAGTCAATTTGGTTACAGGAAAATACCATCAAGTGTCCGATGCGAGTGCCCTAAATGCAGTAAGCCTAGCCTTTTTACAATAAAGGCGAATTATAATCACACAAGTAAGTCCAGCATACTTTCCCATGGAAATTGTTCGGCCTGTAAAAAGGAATCCGTTTTTATCATGATACTCAATCAGGATGATCAATCAAGCGACGAGACGATTCTTTATATCTATGATCCTAATTCAGCGAAGGAGCTCCTTACTCAGCTGGAGAAAATAAAGGAAGTGCCGGGTGACCTGACACGCGCCTACCGATCAGCTTTAAATGTCAGCTATTCCAAAGATACGATTGCAACAGCTGTTATGTCCAAGCGGGTCCTTGAGAGTATCCTGAAAAATTTTCTTGGTGAAGAGGTCAAAGGGCAAAACCTTTCAAAGCAATTTGAACTGCTGCCAAAACATGTTGATTTAGCAAGGCCCCTGCAGTCTTTAAGCCAGCTTGCACAGCCAGGCAGCGCCTTTTACGAGATGCTTGATCTTGAAAAGGATATTGATCTGGATATGGCCTCCCTATTGATGGAGCTTTTAGAGAGTTTAATAGAGTACTTATTTGTCCTGCCAAATAAAATTGAAATGCTGCAGCAAAAACTAAATCAAAAACTTCACTGATCCCATATTTAACCCCCTTATCTCGCTGATTAAGGGGGTTCTTTTTTACTCTTAATTATTCAACTGTCTTCTGATCTGGTCTTCTGCCTGCTTTCGTATTTCATCCTCGGCGGCTTCTTTATTTGTGATGATATTTGTTTGATATTTTAAACCATCATAGTCAACTGTAACTGTAATTTCTTTCATTTTTCCTGATCCTTTCCTGATGTTTTACTATATAAATACCAACAAAAGGACAATTTAAAACTTCTCTATGCCTGTTTGCTCTTCCAAAATGCGGGCCAGCCTTTCTTTCATTTCCTCTTCCGTAACAACCAGACTGTGGCTGGACATTTTCGTTTTAAGGATGAGTTCCCAGCCTTCATTTACTTCCGGAGAATATCCATAGTATTTGTGGTCTAAATCTATTTTTTTGAACTGGAAGGATTTCAGGTTTTTCCATGGAACAAACCTGCTTCCGCTTATAAAGCCGTCCTCATAGAGGGCAAAGACATTAAGGAGATCTTTGGCATTGATTAAAGGGATGAATAGAAGATAGAGATAGGTCCAGCTGAAATTCACAGTATATTTACCGAATATAAACATAGCGATTAGAAATACCAGCATGACAGCATACATAGTGAGCCCCAGCTTGTTCTTGGTGATCACAGGGCTTTCCGCTGTTTTTTGGGGGAATTTCCTTACTGCTCTCAGATCATTCTTATCAGTAGGAATAAGGGCAGTCTTCTTCATTTTGGTTAGAAGGATAATGTAGTGATAGCTGAAATAGATAACAATGAACAGAAATATGACCTCGAATAGCAGTTTCATCGCACCCGCCTCCTTATTCATCTTTACGATTCTAGATTGGATATGGTTTCAACATTTTAAAATTTATGATTGTGCAAACAAACTAATTTGAATATAATCTAATTAGATATATATCTAATTGTTTATTTCACTCACAAATTAGATAACTATCGAATCGCTTTTCGCTGAGGTGCATGAACATGACAAATTGGACTGTATGGAAGCAGGAGAAAAATTATCAAAAGCTCTTTTGGGCTGGTGTCATTAATGGAATTGGAAATCGATTTACACAGGTTGCTCTGCTTGCGCTGCTCTACCACGTAACCGGCTCCGGAGTCGCAATCGGACTTTTATTTGCCATTCGCATGGCACCTTTTTTCTTCATTGCTCCAATAGGGGGCATGCTCGCAGACCGCTTTTCAAAGAAAGCCATTCTGGTGACCGTGGACCTGCTGAGAGTTCCGGCGGTCCTCTGCCTTCTTTTCGTAAGGGAACCAGGCGATCTATGGATTGTTTATTTAAGCGCACTCCTGATCTCAATGGGCGAAGCCATCTATTCACCGGCGAGGATGTCTGCTATACCTGCCCTTGTAAAATCAGATAGGCTGATATATGTAAATGCGATAGAACAAATTATGATTGGTGCCGTCCTCATTATTGGATCAAGCACCGGCGGGATCCTCGCCTACTTTCTCGGAAACCATGCTGCTTTTATGATTAACGGCCTTACCTTTCTGTTATCAGCGTATCTGATCTCCAGGATGGTTTTCCCGTCAGTTTCCGAAGAACATAGGAGAAAACCGGGAACATCGGCAGCCCTTTCACCAGGGAAACTGATTCTTGGCTCTTCCGCACTGATTGCCTTTTTTATAATGATGCTGACCATGCCGCTCGCCAATGGCATAGACAATATTCTGGTCAGTATATACGGACTGGAAGTTTTTGATATGGGTGAGCTGGGTGTGGGATTTATGTATGGCGCACTGGGGATTGGCCTTATTCTAAGCTCCTTTTTTTCTCATATGTTGAAGCGCGGCCTCCTGGCACTTGCGATCATTTTTATCGCTATAGAAGGCGCCGGCCATGTTTTACTGAGTCTCGCGCCAAGCTTTTATGCAGCTCTTTTCACTGTCGTGCTGATCACCTTTGCGGGCGGAATCGGCAACATCTGCCTCGATACCGTGATGATGAAGTTCATACCCAGATCCAGACAGGGAACTTTTTTCGGTTTAATGGAGATGATCTCAAACCTTTCCCTGGCTGTCTCCATGGGTACGGCAGGATTTCTGCTTGAGATATTTGCTCCAAGGACCCTTAGCCTGATCATTGGCCTGGCCTATCTTATTTTTGCTGTTATATATGCACTTTTATTTGCAAGAGTCGATCTTGTAAAAGAAAAGAGGGCGTTTATCAGGGGGATTTAGTGAAATAAAGGGAAAAGCCCTGCAGGCATTCATCTATCCTGCAGGGCTTCCTTTTAGTTTTCTTCGATTTCTCTGCGGTTTTTCTTAAACATTTTCGATAATACTTCGTATACAATCGGCACAATGATCAGAGTCAATAGTGTCGAGCTTGCCAGACCGCCGATAACGGTAATCGCAAGACCTTTGGAGATAAGACCTCCACCTCCGCCGGATCCGATGGCCAGTGGAATTAATGCACCAATTGTCGCAATGGCTGTCATCAGGATAGGGCGAAGGCGGGTTGCTCCCGCTTCAAGCACGGCTTCCCTCATGACGAGACCGTCACGTTCCATATGGATGATCCGGTCTACCAGAACGATGGCATTGGTTACGACGATACCAATTAGCATCAGCATTCCCATCATGACCGATACAGAAATGGTTTCACCGGCAATTAATAAGCCAACAAACGAACCAATCACGGCAAATGGAAGGGAGAAGAGAATCGCAAATGGCGCCACTCCTTCACGGAATGTGACAACCAGAATAAAGTACACAATCGCGATCGCAGCAAGCATCGCAGCGCCCAGCTGTGTGAATGTCTCATTCATATCCGCCTGAACGCCGGCTACACCGACTGTTACCCCTTTCGGCAGATCCAATTTATCAATCGCTTCATCTGCTGCAGAAGTAGCCTTTGAGATGTCATCGCCTTTTACCTTGCCTGATACGGTTGCGTAGTACTCGCCTTTACTGCGGGCAAGCGTGTTATGTGTTGTACCCTCTTCCACTGTGACCAGTTCGGAAAGAGGCATCGTTGTACCCATTGCTGTCGGCACTTGAGTCTCCAGAATATCATCAATGGATTTCGGCTGTTCCGCCTGCTCCTGCTGGACGATGACTTCAAGGGTCTCACCCTCTTTTTCAATCGTTGTCAAAACATCCTTGGTGTTTGAAGGATTCAGCATCATGACAATTTGACCTGCTGTCAGACCGTACTGCAGCAGTTCATCCTGCTCCACATTGAAGGTATACTCAACAAAGGCATCTTCTGCACTTGAAGAAACATCCTCCAATTCTTTATTTTCCTTCAACACGTCTTCTACCATTTTGACAGCGTCATTCACTTTATCTAAATCTTCACTGTAGAATGTGTAGCTGACGTCATTGGTTGAACCGGACATAGAGGTGAAGCTCTGGCTCTTCCACTCACCAGATTGTCCGATATTAAACACATAATCTTCTATTTCTTCACGGACTTCAGGGAAATTATCCATTTCAGGGTCAAAGATCAGGTACATTAAAGCTCCGCCTGCACCTCCGCCCATCATGGCAGACATTTGGTCCGCTTCTTCGGTTACAGATATTTGAACGATGTCAATATCATCACGTTTAAGCATTTTTTCTTCTACTGCTTCAACGTTCTTTAATGTTTCTTCTTTCAGTTCTCCAGCCTCAGGTGTGTACGTTAAGTACATCACTTTTTCTTCTTCGCTGCCCATAAAGCTGAATCCGATCATTGGTGTCAGTGCTAAGCTTCCTGCCAGCAGGACAACGGCAATGATGGAAGTAATAATCTTATGATTAAGAGTCTTCTCAAGTATGCCTTTATACCAGTTTGACAGCTTCCCAGTTTCTTTGTGGCTGCCTTCCGTTTTCTCACTATATAATTTCTTTTTGAACAGGAAGTGAGATAATGCCGGAACAATGGTAATCGCAACAAGAAGTGAAGCACCCAGCGCGAAAGTCATGGTCAAAGCGAATGGAGTAAACAGCTCGCCGACCATTCCTCCGACAAAAATGAGCGGTGCGAATACAGCAACGGTTACCAATGTCGAGGAGAGGATTGGCTTGAACATTTCAATCGTAGCTTCTCGAATAAGTGCGCGCCCTGTCAGTTTTTCATCCTTCAGATGAAGGCGGCGGTAAATATTTTCAACGACTACAATGGAGTCATCAATAACACGGCCAATGGCAACCGTAACGGCTCCCAGAGTCATGATGTTCAGTGTAATATCCATCCAGTGAAGCAATAGCAGCGCCATAAAAATGGAAACTGGAATTGATACGATGGAGATGATCGTTGATTTAAAATCACGCAGGAATAGCAGAATAATCAAGACTGCGATCAGCCCGCCGAACACGGCCTTTTCGATCATAGTTGAAACGGATTCTTCAATTGGCTCACCCTGGTCAAGTGAAACATCAATGACAAGGCCTTCAATCTTTTCCTTTTCTTCCTTGATTAATTCTTTGACATTGTTGACCACTTCAACAGTGTTTGCCTCCTGCCCTTTGACGATTTGAATGGCAATGGCATCATCACCGTTTGTACGGGATACAGATTGCACTCTGCCGACCGTATCAATCTTGGCAATGTCACTCAGCTTCACAAAAGGTGACTGGTTTTGTGCGGTTGGTGTTACCGGGATGAGCATGTTCTTTAATTCATCCTCAGTCATGAACTTGCCGTCCACTGCGACAGCCTGCTCACCTTCTTCAAATTCGTAAAGTCCCAATGAAACAGCCATGTTGCTTGCCTGAATCATTTCCTTTACTTTATCTTCGGTGAGCTCAAGCTCAGCCAATTTTTCTTCGTTGTATGTGAGCTGCACTTCTTCGACATGCTGGCCCGTGATGGTCGCTGATGCTACACCATCAATTTTTTCAAGTTTTGGCAATATAATCTCTTCTACCGTTGAGGTTAATTCCACGATATCCTCAGTTTTGCTGCTTACACTAAGCGCAGCAACCGGCATCATGTTCATGCTGATGGCCGTAATGGTCGGTTCCTGTGCTCCTTCCGGCAGCTCCACTGCATCCAGAGCTGATTGAAGAGCACGCTTGGCTTCGTCCATATCAATACCATATTCATATTCCACTTGGATATTCGACATGTTAGAATATGAATTTGAGTAGACAGATTTAACGTCTTCAAGGCCTTCGACGGCTTTTTCTATTGGGATGGATACATCATCCATTACTTTTTCAGGAGTTGCCCCCGGATATACATCCATTACCATTAAATAAGGAATTGAGACATCCGGAATAGTCTCCATATTCATCCGTGTACCTGAATAAATGCCAGATACCGTGATAATAATTGTTAACAGCCAGACTGCAAGTTTATTCTGCAGGACAAAATTCACTAACCCTTTCACTTGTGCACCTACCCTAAATTGACTTATTAGACTCAATTACATATAATAATGACCAGGTGGTCATTTGTCAATCATAAAGGAGTGACATTCTTACATGAGCAAGAAGCAATTAATTATGGAAAGCGCTATAGAACTCTTTGCCAAGCAAGGATTTGAAGCCACCTCTGTTCAGCAGATCACCGTTCACTCCGGTATTTCCAAAGGAGCTTTCTACTTATCATTCAAATCAAAAGATGAATTGATCATGGCTTTGATCGATCAGTTTATGGATCAGTTTGTCTCAGATATTGACCGAATAGTCAAAGACCCGAATAACACAGGCGGAGAGCTTTTAAGGAAGTTTTATTACACCACTTTCCACTCCTTTCAAAAGCATTCTGACTTCGCCAAGATTTTTATTAAGGAACAAGCGCATACGTTTAATGAAGAGCTGCTGTCAAAGGGGCGCCACTTCGACCAATTAATCAATGATATCACCCTATCGATGCTGAATCAGCTATATGGTGAGGCTGTCCAGCATACAAAATATGATTTAATTTATTGCATTAAAGGCTTCATGCATGTGTACTCTCATTTATTTCTATTTTTCAATATACCTTTGGATTTGGACCTTCTGTGCCGGTCACTCGCGGAAAAAACGGACCTGCTGGCAAAGCACTCAGAAATTCCGTTTATAACAGACGAGCTCTACGACACGTTAAGGAAGGCCGGACATGAAGAGATGACAGACGGGCAAATAATTGAAATCATAGCGCAGAAAATAGAGGAACTTGAAGATTCGATTGAAAAGGAATCCCTCATCCTCCTAAAGAAGGATGTACAGGAGCGCAGTCTGAGTCCCGCTATCGTACAGGGGCTGATTACAAATATCAGAAACAGCCCTCAAAGCAGATGGATTGCTTATCTGCTTTTAAATTACTATGATCTTTAGAAAATAAAAGGCAGAATGCTTTAGCGAGCATTCTGCCTTTTGAGTTTTGTAAACCTTTATTTAATTACTTTTGAGATTGTCAGTCCATCACCAATAGGAATAAGCACCGATTCCAATTGAGGATGGTCAGCCACTGTTTTATTAAATTTTTTCATGAATTCAGTATGACGTCCAGGTTCAGCACTCTCGTCTGCTACACTGCCTTTGGCCAATACATTATCACAAACAATTAAAGCCCCATTTTCCGCTAGTCTGATGCAATAATTCAGATAGTTTTCGTAATTTTCTTTATCCGCATCGATAAAGAAAAAATCAAATTGCCGATGATCGCTGACAAGCTGTTCGAGGCTTTGCAAAGCGGGGCCGATCAAATAGGATACTTGATCACCAAACCCGGCTTTTCTCAGATTACTGTGTGCTAATTCTGCATAACTCTCTACGAGTTCAAGAGACGTTAAGTTTCCTGCCCGATTAAAACCCCTCGCTAAACAAATGCCGCTATATCCCCCAAGCGCCCCAATCTCAAGGACATTTTTTGCTCCTGACATAGAAACCAGCATCGAAAGAAACTTACCAGTAGCAGGAGAAACGGATATGGGTCGCATACCATTCTCTTTTATAGAAGCAAGAACTTCCTCCAGAATATCATCCTGGCTGCAAAAAACTGAATCGATATATCTATTAATTTGTTTCATATTTTCCACCCCATATTAAAATGGATTATTCTTATTAAAAAGGGCTGCCAGAGAGTCAATTCAGATTCTCCAGACAGCCCCTTACACATAGATTATTTCAGCTCAGCTAAGACTTCTTCAATTTTAGCAAGCTCTGATTGTAAACCGCCTCCGCTCAGGTACCAAAGTGGTCCATCCAAGTAAACGATTTTTTTATTTTTATAAGCATCAGTTTTCTTAACGATTTCATTTTCCATATCATCTTTAATGTTAGAGTCGCCGCCAACCGCTGCTGTACGGTCAATTACGAATAACACTTGTGGATTAAATTCCAGGATCGCTTCAAAGCCGAAGTTAGAACCATGAGAAGAAGATTCGATATCTTCTGTTACCGGCTTGAATCCATATATGTCATAAATGTAGCCAAAACGGGAATTAGTTGAGAAACCTGATAATTTCCCTTCATTGTACATAGTTACTAAAGTGCTTTCATAGTTTCCCGCTAAAGCTTTGATATCTTCTAAAGCTGAATCATATTTTGCTGTGTATTCTTCAGCTTCTGCTTCTTTATCAAACATTTTCGCTGCCAGGTCTACAGAAGTTTGGAATGTGTTCCAGTAGTCAGCGTCAGAAGTACCAACAAATACGACAGGGGCAATTTCTTTTAATTCTTCATAGAATGCTGACTGGCGCCCGGAGATAAAGATTACATCCGGATCCATTTCAGCAATATCTTCAAGTAATGGTTCTTTTAATCCGCCAACACTTTCATACTCATCTGAAGCATACTTTTCAAGGTGTGCAGGCAGGGTAGAATCCTTCGCAACACCGACAATTCCTTTAACCCCAAGAGCATCTAATGTATCTAAGAAACCATAATCAAATACAGCAATTTTTTCAGGCATCTTTTCAAATTCTACATCTTCAAAATTAGTTGTACCGCCCTCATTGCCTTCTACTGAAGCAACTGTCGGGGAAACAGTCATGGGATATACAGAGCTTCCTTCTTCAGTACCAGCTCCATTTGTTTCTTCAGATTGGCCAGCTGCAGCTTTATCAGCTGATTCCTCTTTTGAAGCTTCTTCGGCAGATCCACATGCGGCAAGCATTAATACCATAGCTGTTAACATTGCATAAAATATCTTTTTCATTTCTCTTAACTCTCCCTTTTTATATTTTATTGATATCGATTATCATTATCAATTATGTTGATAATTATTATTGAATAATCTTTATTAGTCAATAACTTTCCGTCAATTTTATTAAATTATTTTCCAGTACTACAAAAACCTTACACGAAAGATAAGCTGATCCCTGGAGAAATATAATAGATTTCTCCAGGAATATGCTGTTTATGTGTGCGAGTTAAAATAGACACAAATCCTGCAGCCATCCTGTTCTTGAATGGGAATATCCATATCATAAATTTCACGAAGCACATCAGAATTAATGATTTCTCGGGTCGGCCCATTTTTCATCAGCCGGCCATTTTTTAACGCTACGATACGATCAGAATAAACAGATGCAAAATTTATGTCATGCAAAACAATGACAACTGTCTTTCCAAGTTCATCAACCAGCTTGCGCAAAATTTTCATAATCTGAACAGAATGCTTCATATCCAGATTATTTAAAGGCTCATCCAGCAGGATATAATCCGTATCCTGAGCAATGACCATGGCAATAAATGCCCTCTGCTTCTGACCGCCTGATAATTCATCTAAATACTTAGTATCCATATCAGCTAAATTCATATATTCAATGGCTTGATCAACAAACTTTTCGTCTGCAGCGGACAAACGTCCTTTTGAATAGGGGTAGCGCCCAAAAGACACCAGCTCACGCACTGTTAATCTCACATTAAGGTAGTTGGCCTGTTTCAAAATGGATACTCTTTTTGCAAAATCCGAAGACTTCCACTTTTTCACATTATTTTGATCGAGTAATACCTCACCTGTATCTGCTTCTAATAAACGGCTTACCATAGAAAGAAGTGTTGATTTACCAGCGCCATTCGGCCCAATAAAAGAGGTGATGGTCCCTGGCTCGATTGTGACTGTAACATCCTCTACAACAGGCTTTTTACCAAATTGTTTTGTTAATCCTTTGATTTCAATCATCCTGCTGCCCTGCTTTCCTTAAGTAATAGATAAATAAAGTAAATTCCGCCAACAAAATTAATAATGACACTTAATGTAGTACGCAGTTCAAATATATGCTCCACAAGGAAATTACCGCCGACCAATGCAATGATACTGATCAAGCTTGCCCCTAAAATATGAATGGAGTGTTTATATGTCACCAGATATTGATAGGAGAGATTGGCCACAATCAGTCCAAAAAAGGTAATGGGACCAACCAGTGCAGTTGATGTAGCGATTAAAACTGATGATAAGATTAAAATTCTCATCACCATACCGTCATAGTTAATGCCAAGATTCATCGCATTTTCACGGCCAAGCGACATCACGTCCAGTTTCCCCATAATAAGGTAGCCATAAAGAAATGCCAGAGCAAGGATGCCAATTGAAATAAATAATAACTCCGCTTTTACATTTGTAAAGGTCGCAAACAGCCGGCTTTGAAGACTTAAATATTCGACTGGATCTATCAATACCTGCAGGAATGTGACAAAGCTCCCCAGGAGTGTTCCTATAATCATCCCTATTAAGAGAAGAAAATAAATGGGATGCTTATCAGCCCTGAACAAAAACCGGTATAAAATCAGGGCAAAAATGACCATGGCTAAAATGGCTGCGCCAAAGTTCAAGTATTTATTTAACACCCACACTGACATCGACCCTGCAAAAAAGTAGATTAATGTCTGTACCACTTGATACATGGAATCAAGGCCCATAACAGAAGGTGTTAAAATGCGGTTATGTGTAATGGTCTGGAACACAACTGTGGAATAAGCAATGGCGATTCCTGTAATAATCATCGCTGTGACCCGGAGCATACGCTTTGGAAAAGCATAATCAAAGCCGCCTTTAATATCATAAAAGCCATATAACAAAATAAACACAATGGCCATCGCTGCTAAAATCATCAATTTTGTACTATTTCGCATATGCTCTCCCCCTTAGCAGCATCGTTAAGAAGATAGCACTGCCTATTACTGCCACCGTTACATTAACCGGAATTTCATAAGGATGAATGATGATGCGCCCCAAAATGTCACATATTAATAGGAAGACAATTCCCAGCACCGCTGTATGCGGAATTGTTTTGCGCAGGTTGTCACCTAAATATAAGGAGACAATATTGGGAACGATTAGTCCTAAAAATGGAATAACTCCGACAGTAAGAACCACTGTTGTTGAGATAACCGCAACAAGGACCAGGCCAATATTCAGCACCAGCTTATAGCTTAAGCCAAGATTTCTTGCAAAATCCTCACCCATTCCGGCAACCGTAAATTTATTCGCATATAGATACGCCAGAATAATAGCGGGAATACTGACATATAAAAGCTCATAACGGCCGGCAATAATCAAAGTAAAGCTTCCCATTAGCCAGGAAGATAGATTTTGCAGCAGATCAGCTTCATATCCAAGAAACGTTGTAATTGAAGATAGTATATTTCCATACATAATTCCGATTAACGGAACGAAAATAACATCTTTAAATTTTATACGATCTAAAATCTGCATGAAGAGAAATGTACCTGCCAAAGCAAAGGCAAAGCTAAAAATAACCTGCTGTGTATACGTGACATTCGTAAAAAACAGCATGGAAATTAAAATACCCAGTTTTGCTGCATCCAATGTTCCGGCAGTTGTTGGTGATACAAACTTATTGCGGCTTAGAGACTGCATGATTAAACCGGCAATACTCATTCCTGCCCCCGCTAAAATAATCGCCAATAGACGTGGAATGCGGCTGATAAGGAAGATGTGTGTTTCATCTGATTCCCAATTAAGCAGATCTTTAGGCGTTATATCTATTGCTCCGATAAACAGCGAGATAAACGACAGAACAATGGCTGCAATTCCTAACATCCATAATCTCATTAATAACCCTCATAACATGTTTAATTTCTATAAAGCTACTTTAAAAGAATGATAATCATTATCATTAAATAACAAAAAAAAGAACCTTTATATGTATAGTACACTATTGAAAATGATTATCAATCTCTAGCACATTTAATGTATCACAAAAAATATTAAAAGAAAAGAGGCAGATAGCAAATTTCGGAAATTGTCTCAAATTATTCTCATTTCAGTAAAGCAACTTAAACGAAAAGGAGATCCAAACTCAAAAGTTGAATCTCCCATCTTTGCCTCTATAGCGTTTTAATTAGACACCGAATAGCTTCAGATACGTCAATCTGATTATCCTGGCAGTGATTCGTCAGTTGTCTATACGTTTCCTCATCTAGCCTGACATGAACGGTATGTACGTATTTTTCAGAATCCAGTTTTTTTGGTCGTCCTCTTGTCACTTTTCTTTTGCCGCTGCCATCTTTCCAAACGTTTATTATGACATACCCATGTTTTTCCAGCCAAAGATCACAATCATACTCTTTCCACATGGTTTTGGCTCTTTGCAGAAATTCAAGCTTGAACTTTACCAGTTCATCTCCTTGAAGTCCCTTCATGACCGCTTTTTCCATCGCTTTATGTTCATTAAATTGGAGAAATTGGTCGTAAGATTTGAATGTTAATTCTTTCATTATTCCGCTCCCATAATCAATTATCCATCTATAAAAATCATACCCTTTAAAAAAACGGTTGTAAATCCTGACTGAATTCGTAACTCGTTGAGAATAGGTTCTCTTGCCTCTTCCTTCTCTTCTTAAAACGTAAAATATTTAAGATCACTTCCGGCTAAAATATGGACCGCACCAGCCTGTTTCATGGGTTACTATATAAGTCCAATTAAACTCTTTATCTACTATGTAAATATCCTCTTCATTTACAAAGTCCAAGGCTGTTAAAGATGAAGCATTGTCAAGGATAAAAGCATCATCCGAATGCTGATAAAAAACGTAACAAGACTCCTTCATTTCTTTATTAAACGCTATATCAGCATGTTCCTCCTTTAGGCACTTCCTTCTCTCATAACTAAATAAGTGCCATAAGTAGCCACAAAAGCCATCTTCATCGTCATAAAAATAAATGGACTTCTTTTCTTGATCACTGAGATGGTTAGCAAAACTTTCTTCCCATTGCTTTCTCAGATATGCTCCCCATTTAGGTATTTCTTTTACTTTTACTTTCACTTTTTTACTTGTTATCGATTCTGCGAAGTCCATTATATAATCCAATCTAACACCCACTTGTTATAATGATAATCTCTATAATTATCGATAAAAAAAGCCTAATACACTTAAACTCCAAAATGAATCATGCATTGCTCTTCCTCTATTGCTTGTATGATTTTTGAAGCAAGTTCCTTAAGCTCATCAGATTTCTTAAAATACTCTAATGACGTGACAATATCATAAAACAATGATAATGACTCAGGTGGAATAATGGTAATCCCGTAATAGGCTAAACCGAATTCTGAGCGACTAAATGAATGAAAATAGGTCTTCATGGCAGATAAATATTTATCAAGACTTTTTATAATATCATCATTAACAGAAACACAATTGTATTTGTGTGGTTCATATTGAATGTAGTCTTTCTGCTTATCTAAATCATCAAGTATCCCAAATTCATGTACACAAGGCATATTAATCCTCCTTTCATAATAAAAGATGTTGTTCAACTAATCTCCCGTTTTCTACTGGCGTTTAATTGGCTGTTCCCTAATTTGCTTCTTTATTCTCCTGTCTTTTGTCAGAATCCTGCTTTCCCGCTTTTGGATAAAAAAAACGAGGAAAACTGGAGGCAGTCCTCCAATTTTCACTCGTTTCAGGGGGAATATTTCCTTACTCCACAGTAACCGACTTAGCCAGATTACGCGGCTTATCTACGTCACACTCACGGTGCAGCGCAGCATAGTAAGAGATTAATTGTAATGGTATTACAGAGATAAGAGGTGTTAATAGCTCGTTCACTTCCGGAATGATAAAGCTGTCTTCTTCTGTTTCCAGCCCTTTCATGGAAATGATGCAAGGGTTTGCTCCGCGGGCAACAACCTCTTTGACGTTGCCGCGAATGCCTAAGTTAACACTTTCTTGAGTTGCCAGGGCAATGATTGGCGTACCGTTCTCGATTAGAGCAATGGTTCCGTGCTTTAATTCTCCGCCTGCAAAGCCTTCAGCTTGAATATATGAGATTTCTTTCAGTTTAAGTGCACCTTCAAGGCCGACATAGAAGTCGATTCCACGGCCAATGAAGAACGCATTACGAGTCGTGGAAAGGAATTTGCGTGCAATGTCTTCGAACTCTTCCTTCGCATCACAAAGAACTTCCATGGCATTCGCAACGATGCCGAGCTCCTGGACAAGGTTGAAGTCAAGCTCCAATCCGCGGCTCTTCGCAGTTACTTCTGCAAGAATAGATAATACAGCAATCTGGGCTGTATATGCCTTTGTAGAAGCAACGGCAATTTCAGGACCTGCATGAAGCAATAATGTGTAATCCGCTTCACGGGATAGAGTTGAACCTGGAACGTTTGTAATCGTTAACGCCTTATGGCCCATTTCCTTAATATTCACAAGCACGGCACGGCTGTCTGCTGTTTCACCGCTTTGAGAGATAAAGATAAATAACGGCTTCTCTGAAAGCAATGGCATATTGTAGCCAAACTCACTTGAAATGTGAACTTCAACTGGAATTTTTGCGATCTTTTCAATAAACTGCTTTCCAACAAGTCCTGCATGATATGAAGTACCTGCAGCAATGATATAGATGCGGTCAGCATCGTTCATTGCGCCAACGATTTCCTGGTCGATCGTCAGCTCGTCTTGATCATTTTGATACTTCTGGATGATTTTGCGCATCACTAAAGGCTGCTCATCGATTTCTTTCAGCATGTAGTGAGGGTATGTTCCCTTTTCAATATCGCTTGCATCCAATTCAGCTGTATATGGATCACGGCTGATTGCCTCACCATTCAGTGTCTGAATCTGAACCGCATCTTTTGTGACAATAACGATTTCTTTGTCCATCAGTTCAACATATTGATCTGTAACCTGCAGCATCGCCATTGCGTCAGAAGCGACTACATTGAAACTTTCGCCTAATCCAACCAGAAGCGGGCTCTTGTTTTTCGCTACGAAAATCGTTTCATTGTTTTCAGCATCCAAAAGGGCAATGGCATAAGAGCCTTTTAAAAGTGTCAGCGTTTTACGGAACGCTTCTTCAGTACTTACTCCCTCGCTCACGAATAAGTCAATCAGCTGAACGATGATTTCTGTATCTGTATCACTTTGAAGAGCTACTCCCTGCAAATATTCGCGCTTTAAGATGTCATAGTTCTCAATTACGCCATTATGAACAAGCGTAAAACGGCCGGAATTGCTTTGATGAGGGTGGGCATTGACTGTGCTTGGCACACCGTGAGTTGCCCAGCGCGTGTGTCCAATTCCTGTGTTTGCCATTACATCTTCATCAACAATATTTCGAAGGTCCGCAATACGGCCTTTTTCCTTGAAAACCTGAACGCCATTATCATTCATAACTGCGATTCCAGCTGAATCATAGCCTCTATATTCAAGCTTTTCCAAGCCTTTTAATAAAATTTCCTTTGAATCTAAGTTTCCGATATATCCAACGATTCCACACATACTTCTTTTCCTCCTAATAATGAAGGGGCAAGAAGCCTTTTAGGGGCAGTCCTGCCCCTTATCTCTGTTTTTATGATTCTTTTCTTATAAATTGCTGTTTTTCGGTACCAATGTTGCCCGTTGATTTCCGCTCTCTGTGAGGCATGACAGCCTCTTAGAAGAGCGCTTCTTAATTTTAGCATTCCCTTCTCTTTGTCCATTCAGTTGCCTGAATGTTTTAAAGAAGAAATCATCGGTTGTGCTTTCAACCGGGAGGCATCCGCCGAACATTCGATAAACCTCCTCCTCGTCAACTAATCCTTACGTCCAGGATCAGTTCAGGCGCTTTAAATTGCTATTCTTTCTCACTATCCACCTTTCTCTTCTTGAATAAGGATGTCCTGTATTCTTAAATACAAAAACAGGATTATCATACATCAAAGTCAGACTTCCGTCAACAAATATCGATATAGAACCAAAATTGGAAGCTGCCATATATAAAAATATGCATAAGGGAGCTCAGGAGTTCCCTTATGCATATGAATTGTACTTTTTACTCTTTTAATCCCATTTCACTCTCAACAACAGCTGCAATGCGCTCTACATATGAAGCACATAGCTCACCTGTTGGCGCTTCTGCCATTACGCGGACCAGCGGCTCTGTTCCGGAAGGACGGACAAGAATGCGGCCGTTTCCGTTCATTTCCTCTTCAACCTGTGTAATGACTTCTTTTACTTTTTCATTATCTGTCACATGGTACTTGTCTGTTACACGGATATTCACAAGCTTCTGCGGGAATTTCTTCATTTCGTTCGCAAGCTCAGATAATGGCTTTTTCGTTACCTTCATAATGTTCACAAGCTGGAGGCCGGTCAAAAGTCCATCTCCTGTTGTGATGTAGTCAAGGAAAATAATATGTCCTGACTGTTCTCCGCCAAGATTATAGCCATTCTTCTTCATTTCTTCCACAACATAGCGGTCACCTACAGCTGTCTGTACACTTTCGACCCCGTTGGCTTCCAGCCCTTTATAGAAACCAAGATTGCTCATGACAGTAGAAACGACTGTGTTCTGCTTAAGTCTTCCCTGTTCTTTCATGTATTTTCCGCAAATATACATGATTTGGTCGCCATCCACAATATCGCCGTTTTCATCAATAGCGATCAAACGGTCTCCGTCTCCATCAAAAGCCAGACCAACATCTGCTTCTCTTTCCTTTACAAAGGCAGATAGTGCCTCAGGATGAGTAGATCCGACTCCTGCATTGATATTTAAGCCATTAGGAGATGCGCCCATCATGGATAGATCTGCATCAAGGTCAGCAAATAAGTGCGTCGCAAGCGGCGAAGTAGCTCCATGCGCACAATCAAGCGCAATATGAATACCGGAGAAATCTTCATCAACTGTCTGCTTTAAGTATTGAAGATATTTCTGGCCGCCTTCAAAGTAATCATTTACCTGCCCCAGGCTTCCTCCGACTGGTCTTGGAAGCTGATCTTCTGCCATATCCATTAATTCCTCAATCTCCGCTTCCTGATCATCGGAAAGCTTAAACCCATCCGGGCCAAAGAACTTGATTCCGTTATCTTCAACCGGATTATGAGAAGCGGAAATCATGACTCCAGCCTCTGCCCCCAGTGCTTTTGTTAAATAAGCAACACCAGGTGTTGAAATGACTCCAAGGCGCATAACTTCTGCTCCAATTGATAATAGCCCTGCTACAAGTGCGCCTTCCAGCATATGGCCTGAAATACGGGTATCCCGGCCGATTAATACTTTCGGACGATCATGGTCCTTCGTTAATACGTACCCTCCAAAGCGGCCCAGCTTAAAGGCAAGCTCCGGTGTCAATTCACTATTTGCAACTCCGCGTACTCCATCTGTACCGAAATATTTACCCATTTTATAATCGCTCCTTCTAACTTTAAAAACTATATTAAGCTTCTTCTTTTTTTGTTATCGTTATGTTCGCTTTACCTGCAGCAGGCTTTATATCCACACCTGAAGGACCGTCTACATTAATTGGCACCTCATGGTCACCTTCTCCAAGGTCTGCCAGGCTCAAATACAGATTAAAATCGTCCGCTTTGAGATCCTGAACTGTGCTGTTTTTCCCGGTAACCGTAATACTTGTCCTTCCGGAAGCAGGATTTTTAAGGGCCGCCTCATATTCTTCGGATAAGCCGGATAAGTTAATGGCAAGGCTTGAAAAGGTCTTGGTTATCTCTTGATCCTCTGCTTGTGCCTGTGTTTCTTCTGCAGGCTCCTCTGTGCTTTTCTCTTCTTCTGTTTCTGCATTTTCCTCAGTGCTGACATCAATTGAGGCCTTCACTGTTTTAGGATCTACTGCTGAAATGCCATCCGGAATAATAACCGGCAGGGTGAGCACAGTATCTTTCTCAATCTTGCTGACATCTACCTCTACCCTGACGCTTTCAGTCTCACTCAATATATCTTCACGGCCCGTTATAGAAGCCTCATCAACATCAAGTTTAATCGAATTAATGGTTACCCCATCCTGTGGTTCCCCGTTCCGGACAATCGTAACAGGCACCGTCTTGCTTAACTGCTTAACCGGAACTGTTACCCGAATGGCCTGAGGCTCCACAATGACATCAAGCTTATTCATCTCACGATCCAATACCCTGACTGTTGCATCATCAGCGATTGTCTCGGTTATAGGACCCTTGACATCAAGAGTTGCTTTAACAAAACTGATCCGCTCGATTACTTCTTTGGCTCCCGTGATTTTAACCGTCTTTGGTTCTGCAGATGCCGCTTCAGCCGTATAGCCCTCACCAAGAAGGCTATTATTAAATTCTGCATCCACTTTAAATTCCTGGGTGACTTTTTCGTGGACGGTCACATCTGCATATTGAGGATTAATGGTCACATCCAGTTTATCTGATATATCACGAATCTTAATTTCTACTCTTTGCGAGCCAATTTCTGCATCCGTCAAATCTACATATACTTCAAAGTTCTGCTGTTTTTTCGCTGACTCCAGGTGACTTTTGGGGCCCTCTATACTCAAATCAACTGTGTCCGGCATACCGGTTACAACCAGGTTCTCCGTATCATAATAGCTTTTCACCGGGACATCTTCAATAATGTCTGAATCCTGCTGACCTGGAACGTTTATTTCCTTTAATTCCTTATCTGCATCATACACAGAATCAAATAGAAAAAGAGCAAGAATCAAGGCAACGATCTTCATAAACCAGCGGGTATCTACCATTTTATCAATTAACTTATCCATTCTTTTTCCCCCTCCAGTTCCAAAGACCTGAAGAAGTCTGCTTTATTTTCTGCTGAACAAGCAATTCACTTGAAAGCATATCTTTAAATGCCTCCGCTTTTAAGTCACGGTGCAGCTCCCCGTTTTTGGTTAAGGAAACACTTCCTGTTTCCTCAGAGACAATAATGGTAATGCTGTCAGTTACTTCACTTATGCCTAAAGCTGCCCTATGTCTGGTGCCCAGTTCTTTTGAAATGAAAGGACTTTCTGACAGAGGCAGATAACAGGCTGCTGCCGCCACACAATTCTTTTGAATGATAACGGCTCCATCATGCAGAGGTGTATTCGGTATAAATATATTTATCAGGAGCTCAGATGAAATTCTGGAATCCAGCCCGATACCGGTTTCAATATAATCGTTCAGCCCAGTTTCCCGCTCAACTGATATTAGCGCGCCAATGCGCCGTTTAGCCATATAATCTACAGCCTTCGCAATAGACTCGACCAGTTTCTCCTGATTTTCTTCTTCCTGATTAGCCGTCCTTGAGAAGAACCTTCCTCTTCCCAATTGCTCCAGTGCTCTTCGCAGCTCCGGCTGGAAAATGATTATGATGGCCAGAAATCCCCATAAAAGCACTTGTTCCATCATCCATCCTAATGTTTGCAGATGGAACTTGTCGCTTGCTACTTTAACCAGGATAATGACAAAAATCCCCTTCAGCAATTGGACAGCCTTCGTTCCTTTAACAATCATTATGAGTTTATAGATGACGTACCAGACAAGGAGAATGTCTATTGTATTAGCCAACAATTTCAAAATAGAGAAATCCGCAAACGACATTATCCTTCCTCCAAATATATATTTCAAAAGCAAAAATGCCTAATGTTCCTTTATGTAACTTTCATATTATATCATATTCATCGCTAATTCCAATTTTGAAACAGCATATGCCATCTGGAAAATTCAGCATTGTCATTTGCATACTAAGAATCCCTGCTTTATAGCAGGGATTCTTAGTATGCTTGACTACTTTTCTTAGTCTGTTTCTCCGGTTTCAAAGACATTTACAGCATCCTTAGCTGCCGTTTTGATGTGATACCACAGCCATTCGAATATGGCATCAACCTCTTCAATTTCTCCAGTAACCTTGCCGGCAGAAGCCATATACTGCTGCCCATTGATGACGGTAACATTCCCGTCGATCTCGCCCTGAATTTCCAAGTCGCCGTTCTTTACCACTACATCGCCTTTAACCACTTCACCTTCAGGTACAATCACCTTATCGTTTTGCACCACAAGGTTTGGCTGCTTAGAAACGGATAATTGGTGATCCTGATCCCAGGAAGATACGACGCTACCCATCATCAGAACAAGAAAGAGTGACGCCGCCGTTAAAAGCGGATGATGCCTGAGCCAGCGCTGAACCCCAACCTTCCGCTTTTCTTTTGGCAATTTCGCCATAACATTTGCTGTGAAATTTTCAGGTGCCTGTATATGTGAAGTGCTTTGGACTAAAGCGATCGTTTTCTTTAGTTCATGGAAATGAGTTTGACACTCCCCGCAGGTTTGCAGATGTGCCCTTAATTCCTTCTCATGTTCGGCTGAGATCTCTTCATCTAGGTACTCGTGCATATAAACAACCATTTCTGCTGGACATTTCAAAGTTCTCACCCTCTTTATTAAACATATCTTAATTGATTTCTAAGAGCTTCCCGGCCACGGTGAATCCGGGTCTTTACCGTTCCCAAGGGAAGGTCGAGTGTTTCACTGATCTCGTTCAGCGATAATTCTTCAATATATTTTAAAACAATAACCGAACGATATTTCTCAGGAAGCTTGGATATTTCTCTTTGGATTGTTTCCTGCAGCTCCAGGCTTTCTACATCATCCTCCGGCAGCCTCGCATCTGAAGCGATTTGAGAATACATGTTCAGTCCATCCGTTCCGGCGACCTCTGCATCCAGATAATAATCAGGCTTCTTTTTTCTGATTCTGTCTATACAAAGGTTTGTGGCAATCCGATAGAGCCATGTGGAAAATTTTAAGTCAATATTAAAGCTGGCAATGTTTACATAAGCTCTTAAGAAAGCCTCTTGAGCGATATCCTCCGCCTCATGCCTGTTTCCCAGCATTCTGTAGCAAATCTGAAAAACTTTATCTTTGTATATTTCAACAACTTCAGCATAAGCATCCTGGTCGCCTTTTAATACTTGTTTTATCCTCTTCTTTACGATTGTCTCCATTTTTTTACCTCCGCTCCAGTGCGGCTAATCGATAATACGAATCGATAGCGGAAAAGGTTTCATTTTAATTAAAAAACATTCAATTTCTATATTAACAAATTTTTACTTATACAGGTTTACTTTTTTTCTTTTAGGGTATAAAAGTACTAAAATTACCGAAAAGGATTGGTTACGGTGTGTGTTAAGGAATTATTGAGAGATATTGAGGATTGCCGGACTAAAATGATTCAGTTAGCAGCTTCCGGTTCTTTTACAGATCACATGGTAGTGGATGTCAGCATTAAACTTGATGAACTTCTAAATAAATATTATACACTCACAGCAAAAAAATGAGCAGAACTTGTCTATGTTCTGCTCTTCTTTATTTCCCTTTATTATAGAAGCTTTTCGCCAAATAGTGAACCCATAAGTGCGACTGCTACAGTAGCTGTTTTGTTCTTGTCATCCAAAATGGGATTAACCTCTACAAATTCAGCCGATGTTATGATTTGTGCTTCTGCAAGCATCTCCATGGCCAAGTGGCTTTCACGGTAGCTGATGCCGCCAATTACCGGAGTTCCAACACCCGGTGCATCATGCGGATCCAGCCCATCCAAATCAAGAGACAGATGAACACCATCTGTATTTCTGTCTTTTAAATATGTAATAGCTTCTTCCATAACCTTTGTCATACCGAGACGGTCAATTTCATGCATGGTATACACTTTTATGCCTTTTTCCTTAATAAGCTCCCGTTCTCCTTCATCCAATGACCTTGCCCCAATAATGACAATATTCTCCGGCTTAACCTTTGGACCATATCCCCCTACATTGGTTAAAAGCGGATGGCCCATACCCAGGCTTACAGCAAGCGGCATGCCATGTATGTTTCCTGAAGGTGATGTTTCAGCTGTATTTAAATCCCCATGGGCATCATACCAGATTACCCCAAGATTCGAATAGTGCTTCGATACCCCTGCCAATGTTCCAATCGCGATGCTATGGTCGCCGCCTAGCACTAATGGAAAAGAACCGCCTTTTATTGCGTGATCAACTTTTTCTGCAAGCATTTCCGTTTTTTCAGCAATAAGGTGCAAGTTTCGAAGATTTGAATTTGGATCGATTTGGACCTCCGGGCGGCCGATAGCAATATCGCCCTGATCATGGATTTCTTCAAATAAACATTTTAAACGTTCATTCACTCCGGCATACCGAATCGCACTTGGCCCCATATCCACACCGCGTCTCATCTGGCCAAGATCCATCGGCATCCCAATTATCGATAATTTCTGTCTATTCATAATACATGTCCTCCCTTTCCCTTCCTATCTATATTTTAACCGCTTTCAAACCCATGACTCAACTCGACAAAATCGTGTATATATATGCGGTTATCCGGGATGAAAGTCCTAGTATTCCTATATTTATAAAAAAACCTTAAACCAGTGTGGTTTAAGGTTTGGCGTATTATGTATGTTGGTGGAGCCTAGCGGGATCGAACCGCTGACCTCCTGCGTGCAAAGCAGGCGCTCTCCCAGCTGAGCTAAGGCCCCATTTGGAGCGGAAGACGGGATTCGAACCCGCGACCCCCACCTTGGCAAGGTGATGTTCTACCACTGAACTACTTCCGCAGCATATTTGTATTTACAAGAAAGACCTTCAGGACTCGATTCCCAAGGTCTGCGTTTTTCTATAAAGTGAGCCATGAAGGACTCGAACCTTCGACCCTCTGATTAAAAGTCAGATGCTCTACCGACTGAGCTAATGGCTCGTACTATTAAAGCAAAAATGGCTGGGCTAGCAGGATTCGAACCTGCGAGTGACGGAGTCAAAGTCCGGTGCCTTACCGCTTGGCTATAGCCCAATAATTACAAAATAAAAAGGACATTCTTAGCTTGTCCAGTTTTTGTGTTTTTATTAAGTATAAG
>NZ_NPDG01000134.1:0-49196 GCF_002272225.1 Bacillus sp. 7894-2 | reverse complement strand
TGAACAAGAAAATAATGCTTAAATCGTGAATTTAGATAACCTTAGTGTATCATATGTTTCCATATTTTGTATTAAATTCCCTTTAATCATCAAGTCATTTATAGTAACAGCATTCCTTTGATGTTGAATGGATTCTAACACTTGAAACCAAGCTAAGTAATTGTTCAGATATTTAGTTGCAACTCCATTAAAACGTTGTATCCATCCTTTAAGCCTACGGTGCTAATTGTTTACGTTCTGGAATTGATAAATATCCATCCCTTTTTCAGCAGCATATGTTTTAAAGACTCGCCAAGAATCGGTACATAAAACATTCGATAGCTTTGTCTAACTGCTCTTTTGTTAATCGACCCATTCCCAATGTTTGCGTAAAAGTCATCTTTTCACGGTCTCTTGCGACTAAAACACATACTTGTTCGTTGCTTATGCCCCGTTTCTTAGCGGAACCACCACGTTTGCGGGGTTTTCTGTCTTTAATTATTCTTTGTCCCTTTTCGGAGTATAGGAAATAGGTATCGTCCAATTCGACGATACCTTCAAAATTAGATTTTTCCATTTGTTTTAATGATGATAAGAGTTTGTGCCTCCAGTAGAACAATGTAACGTGAGTAACATTACCAACTAATTCAGCAGATTTACGAAGAGAATATCCTTCTATCATACATTCAACGAATTTAATCCATTGATTTAGATGGCGTGTTCGATAAAGAGGAGTATTTGTTAGGTCAGTAAATGTCTTTTTACACGCTTTACAACGATAACGTTGTTTTTCTACTTCATCTCCATCAACTCTTGTTGAGTATGTGCCATACCGAACGATATGCTCTGAATCACAATCAGGGCAATGATAACCGCGTTTATTTTTGCGTTCAGATATTTCTTGTAGAACAGTTCCTGTCGAGGGAGATGCAGTAAGAGCATCAATTAAATACTCTCGTAGTCGGTGTTTTTCTGCTGGATTTAGTTTTTGAATGGCTTTAAGAATATCAGTTGCTCTCACAGACATCACCACTTTTATATAGTTAAAACCATTACAGAACATATGTTCCTGTATATCAACAACAGCCTTTAACAAAGCCTTGTTTTTAGAAACTTTTTTAACGGCTCTCTCAAAGAGGAACAGGCTAGTCTACTGTAAATGCATATAACGAATGTGGAAGCGATGAGCTAAGTTGATACTTTGTGAATACTTTGTGAACCGTTATGCTTCCCAGAGCACCATTCCGTGGGGAAAACCCTTGATACTACAGAGTTTTAGCCAAAATTGCCCCCCTTTTGCCTTTGAGGAAATATGAAGAAAGTGTGATTCATTTCACTTTTATGAAAACCCTTCTCAACTATGATGTAAGTAACAAAGTAAAGGAGCTGATGGAAGGTGAATACACAAAAAGTGGACCAAAGCAGTTCAAAAGAACAAAACTCACTAAAGGGTACGTTCTTCTCAGTTACAGTTGTAGGCCTTGGGATCTTTGTTACGTATTTAATCTTGTACGGCCTGTATATGGCCAGAATATAGGGGGGATAAACAATGATGCATCGTTCTGAAAAGGTATGGCTTATTTTAAGCTTTGGAATGATTATTGGATTCATGTTAATCGCAGGCTACCAGGCATTCGCCTTTGAAATGGGGCCGCCAAGCTATGGAGAGCGAATTGATCCTCAGAAAGTGGATGAAACAGCACCGTTCGATAAGCCAGGAATTAAGAAAATTGGTGAGAATGAATATGAAGTAGTTATGACTCTTCAAGTGTTCAGTTTTACTCCGAGTGAGATAGAAGTGCCTGCAGGATCAACAGTTCATTTTACATTGACGTCAAAAGATGTCGTTCACGGGTTCCAGGTTGCCGAAACTAACTTAAATGCTATGGTTGTGCCTGGTTATGTACAAAAAATCACTCAGAAATTTGATAAGCCGGGCGAATATTTGGTTCTATGCAATGAGTACTGCGGTGCGGGTCATCAAATGATGAGCACGACCATTACAGTGAAATAAAGGGGGGATAGACAGTGGAAACAGTTATTAAGCAATCAGGAAAAACACAAGTTTTTAAGGATAAAGCAAATAAAGTTATGGGAATTAGCCTCGAGGATGCAAAATTAACGAAATCATATTTATCTGTTGCTTTCTTGGCCATCCTTCTGGGCGGAATACTCGGACTGGTGCAAGGCCTGAACCGGGCTGGAATGCTCGAATTGCCGGCATGGCTGAATTATTATCAGGTTCTGACAGCTCATGGTCTTCTGCTGGTAGTCGTATTGTCAGCGTTCTTCACAATTGGATACTTCTATGCTGGGTTATCCCATACACTGGGCGGCCTGCTTCCTAAGGTCAGAAAGATGGCATGGATAGGCTTCTGGATGAAGATTTTCGGATTTGTCCTAGCGGTAATCCCGATTTTAATGAATGAAGCATCTGTTATGTATACTTTCTATCCGCCAATGGCTGCTTCACCTATTTTCTATATCGGCTTAGTATTTATCGTATTGGGTGTATGGATGTGTGCCTTTGGTGCCTTTATCAATGTGGCCAGCTGGAGAAAGAGAAATCCCGGCAAGCATATCCCGATTCTTTCTTTCTTTGCAACCGGCGTTTTTGTTCTCTTATTCTTCGGAAGCATACCTGTAGCAATCGAGGTTTTTACTATAATTCCTTGGGCTTTTGGATGGGTTGAGACAATAAATGTTATGGTTGCACGTACGCTGTTCTGGGCGTTCGGCCATACGCTGGTTAACATCTGGTATTTAACGGCAGTCTCTGCCTGGTATGTCATCGTGCCGAAAATTATTGGCGGCCGAAGATGGAATGATCTCTTAACAAGAATTGTGGTTATTGCATTAGTAATTATGAATATTACCGGTGGCTTCCACCATCAAATTATTGACCCAGGTATCTCTGAATCTGTGAAATACATGCACGTGTTTATGAGTTTGGCAATTGGCTTCCCTTCATTAATGACTGCTTATGCAATGTTTGCGGTCTTTGAACGCACTGCGAGAAGGAAAGGCGGAAAAGGCATTGTTGGCTGGTATAAAAAGCTTCCTTGGGGAGATGTCAGATTCCTTGCGCCATTTATCGCAATGGCTGCTTTTATCCCTGCAGGGGCAGGCGGTATTGCTCAAACTACAAACCAATTGAACCAAGTAGTCCATAACACGATGTGGGTCGTTGGCCATTTCCACTTAACACTTGGCATGTCAGTAGTTATGACGTTCTTCGGCCTAAGCTATTGGCTCATTCCTTATGTATCTAAAAGAGTGCTGACACCGCAGATCAACAAACTTGGGGTTATTCAAACGATTATATGGACAATCGGTATGATCATCATGTCAGGTGCAATGCACTGGGTCGGCCTGCTGGGATCACCAAGAAGAACTTCTTATTCAACTTACTTTGACAATGCAACTGCCCTAAGCTGGGATCCATACCTGTTCTTCCTGGCTATTGGAGGAACACTTCTGATGATCGGAGTGTTAATGCAGGTATACGCAGTATTCTACCTAATGTTCTTTGCACCAAAAGGAAACACAGAGTTCCCTATTGCAGAAGTGGAAGAAGATGAAGCACCAACACCTAGATGGACAGAACGCTGGGGATTGTGGGTTGTGTGTATGATTGTCCTTGTCGGCATGGCATATGTCATTCCATTGGTCGATTTCATTGTCAATGCGCCTCCAGGTTCACCTCCATTTAAAACCTGGTAAGGAAAGAGAGATAGCTCGGCTGCTGGGCTGTCTCTTTCTTTTAAAAGGAAGTGATGAATCATGTTTCCAAAAAATAGAACGGTTTTATCAAGCTTGCTTGTACTGATGTTTGGCGTAGTCCTATTTTACATTGGCACAGATGGGTTTCAGGCTTTTACTGCTGAAAAAGCCAGGGTTAATCAGTTAATGGATGAAAAGCCCCAGTTCCCGGACGTAACACTTGAAGATAATAATGGAAGGACCTACTCTTTCTCGGAATTTGAAGGGAAGTATGTTTTTATTACTTTTTTATATACTTCATGCGGTACGGTTTGCCCTGAGCTTGAGGTTAATATGTCTGAAGTATATAAACGAATTCCGGAAGATTATATTGGTCACGACATTCAATTCCTTAGCATCAGTTTTGATCCGGAGAGGGATGATCCAAAAACATTGGATACGTACCGTCAGGCTTTCGGCAGTGACGGAGAAACATGGAGAATGGCAAGGATCCCGGATCAAAAGGAGCTTGAATCTTTGCTGGACCGATTTGGCGTTATTGTCATACCGGATGAATACGGCAACTTTGCCCATAACTCGGCTTTTTATCTGGTGAACCCAAAAGGACAGTTAATCGAAGTCATGGACTATACCTTGATTGAAGAAGCGGCTGATCGGGTAACGGAGATTCTGCACAGCGGGAGGGAAGAATGATGAAGTCACCAGTTTACGGATTGCTTCTGCTTCTTGCATTGATGCTCCCGCCAGTAGCTAATTTGCTGGAGTCCATTATGATTACCCATATGCACATGCAAATGCCCCTGCTCATGATCTCCGGATTATTCATGGCGAAGTTCTTTCAGAATCGTTTTCCGGAGTTTTTCTCAAAATGGAATGAAAATGGAGTGCCGGGTCTATTGCTGTTTTCAATCATTATGGTGTATTGGTCTCTGCCAAGGACGATGGATGAAGCTTTGACGCTTACAAGTGTAGAAGTCTTTAAGTTTATCTCACTGCCATTTTTGGCTGGGGTGCCATTGCGGGACAGCTGGCCAAAGCTAAGTTCATTTTGGAAGCATGCTCTCATTATATTCTTTACCATTCTTTTTCTAGCTTTGGGATGGCTATATATCTGGTCTCCTGTACAGCTTTGCAATAACTATTTGGTTATCGAGCAGATTACGCTAGGCTGGGGTTTCATCTCAACCGCGTTTGCGATGGTGGTTTACTTGATTTATAGCTATTTTATGGATTTTTCAAAATATGAATAAAAGAATGACTGCTTCCTCCTTGGGAGCAGTTTTTAAATTTTCAGCTGATTAATCTGGCTAATGAACATGGAATAACTCAGAAAATCAAAAATATATTTGAAGGAGTGAGTAATTAAGGAGGGGAAGACATGGCGGATCCAATTGTCGCTAGATCATTGGACGAAATTAAATTTTGGTCCAGGATTATGAAAGAACATTCCTTATTTTTAAGTTTGGGATTTACATATGAACAGAAACAGCTAATAACCGAAGCACAGCAGTTTATTGCTTTGTTTGAAAGAATCGAGGAAAAGCTGGCTAGGTTTAATGTAAACTCGGAACTTGGCCAGGTGCAAGCTTTTAATAACGAGGTTTATCAGGCTGCTGCCGCAATCTGGAGTTATAAAAGAAAGGTATTGGGTTTGACATTAAGATGCGAAATTCGTTCAAATAATTACCCTTTATTGATTGACCATATCAGCAGAGAAGCAGCTTATTTTGCTAATCGCTTAAAAGAGCTTAATTCAGGGGTGCTTGCTCCAAAGCCTGAAGCCATTATAGAGGAGAATGTATTTTTCCTGAAGATTATGGCTGATCATGCTAAGTTTATCGGCCATCTATTAGACCCATCTGAAAGAAAGCTGGTTGAACAGGCCAGGGAGTTCAGCCATGATTTCGATCAATTGCTATTCCAGGCTGTGGATCTGGAATCTATGCAGCCGCAATCTGAAACGAAACCGATTCTGAGCCAATTCTTAAACCAGAATAAAGTATCGGTTGCTTCATTAAGAGATTTTAAGAAAACTGCCAGAGAATTAATAGAGGCATGCCGGATCAAAAGCAATATTCATCCTCTTCTGGCTGACCATACATTTAGGGAAGCAGAGCGGTTTTTGGAAATAATCGATATGTTTGAGGCGAATCTCAAGAGGGCTTCGATTTGATTAGAAGGATGTTCAAATTCTATTTCCATTCTTTTTACACATTAAGGTGATGCAAATCAAGCCAGCCTTTTACGGGATGGCTTGATTTTTCATTGGTGCAACTTAATTGCACTTTGCTTATTTATTTAATAAAAGACAAAAAGATTGCTCTAGACCCACCCGAATGCCGCTTGGTAATATAAGCAAGGGTAATGTAGGAGGCTAGGGCATGGAAGAAGAAAAGTATCGAAACCTTAAGTTGGGTGAGCGTGCTGCGGTTATTAGCATTGCAGCTTATATATGTCTTTCTGTACTAAAATTAACAATTGGATATGTGAGTGATTCTGCCGCTTTGAAAGCGGATGGATTGAATAATACGACGGATATTATTGCTTCAATTGCAGTGCTTATAGGCCTTAGGGTTTCCCAGCGTCCACCTGATAAAAATCATGGGTATGGCCACTGGAAGAGTGAAACCATTGCTTCTATGGTAGCTTCCTTTATTATGGCTGCTGTAGGTATTCAAGTCCTGCTGAATGCTGTTTCATCCATGTTTGAAGGTGTTAATGAATCTCCTGATGTTTTTGCGGCATATACGGGAGTTTTTTCTGGAGCTGCAATGTACTATGTGTACCGCTACAACAAAAAATTAGCCATTAAAATTAACAGTAAGGCCGTAATGGCAGCGGCAAAGGACAATATCTCAGACGCCTGGGTGAGTATAGGCACAGCCATCGGGATATTTGGATCACAGCTGAACATGCCATGGCTTGATCCGTTAACAGCCATTATTGTCGGGCTTTTAATATGCAAAACGGCTTGGGATATTTTTATACAAGCTTCCCATGAGCTTTCAGATGGATTTGATGAAAAAAAGATTAAAGAATATCAGGATGTCATCAAAAAAGTAAACGGGGTTAAAGGCATAAAAGATATTAAAGGAAGAAGCTACGGCAATAATGAGGTGATCGATGTGGTCATCTTGGTTAATTCCACACTTGATATTAAGGAAGCCCATGATATTGCGACACATGTGGAAAAAGTGATGATGCATGATCATGGTGTTTATGATGTTCATGTCCATGTTGAACCAAATTGAGTCAAATGAAACTATCCAGAAATTAACTCTGATTAAAACGAATACGGTTCTTTTATTACTGAATCACGCGTATCCATAGAAAGAAGGAGTGGATGCGATGGAAATGCAGCAGGGAAAGATGGAGAGCAATGGAATGGCCGTAGCTTCACTGGTTCTTGGCATATGTGGGATTGTATTAGGCTTGATACCGTTTATTGGATGGTTTCTTCTTCCCGCCTGGATCCTCGCCATTGTTTTTGGTGCAGTGGGGCTAAAAAAGGGGCAGAGCAAAGGAATGTGCTGGACGGGACTTATACTGGGAATTGGAACATTTATATACAAGTTTGGCTTTTGGATATTGGTTGCCATCGGATCATCATCAGGAAGCGTATAGAAAGGACAGCGGAAGCTGTTCTTTTTTGTGCAAAGTTTTTGTCTCTAAACTACTCCTTCCAATGTTCTTGTACTGGTGTTTGCGGGCATTTATGACTTTTGCAAAAAAGGAAGAAGTATAAAGTTTTAGGGAACCTAGTGAATTAGAGGTTCCCATTATTATTAATAAAATCAAGATTTAAAAATCTTTTTTAACTGAACTCTTTAACCAATTCCCTAAAATGATCATAGGCATTGACCAGATGTTCAGGTACTATCTTTCTTCCGTAATCCCAGGAGTTTTTTTCGATTTCAGCCATGAGCTGTTCTTTCTCGTCATCTTCTCCATACATAAGCGTTCTGATGTCGTGTTTGTTTTTTTTGAAATCAAGGTAATAGCCGATTTCATGGTAAAGCATTAATTTTACCAGGTTCTCATCCGTCTCTTTTATTTTAAAATTGATTTTGGCTATGTAGCCGTTTACCTTCAGGTAGTTAAATTTTATTGTATTCGTTGAGACATTGTAGCTCATAGGCGAAGCGAGTGTATTGCTGAACTCGTAATTTATATTGAGGCGTTGTTCGTTCAATGTATGTAAAATGATTTTTTCAATATCCCAGATATACAGCACTTTTCTTATCACAGTCCTTTCATTTTTTCTTGCCTTGATTATACAAGTCTATCAGTGACGGTAACAGTGTTTTTCGCTACTTTAGGTCCATTTGGGCAGAAACTGTACATTATGAAAAAATGAGACTGAGGCAAAAGAAGGAGAGGAAATGGGAAAATCTGAAACTTCGCTGTTGCTTGATCCGTAGATATGGGTATTGACCAATTCTGATGGGGTGAAAAATTGGATAATAAAAAAGCAACAGTTGTTTCTGTTTCGATGATGAAGCTGCAGATTTATTTGTTTTTTGCAACGATGGCACTTATATTTGGGGTCTACTTTCTACATGCTGTGATTTATGGCGGCGGGGAAATAACTATTGATCTTATGGGTATGCTATTATTTTTAGCTGGCATGGTCGTTATCGTTATTTTGCATGAATCCATTCATTTGGCGGGTTTTCACTATATTGGCGGTGTTCCATGGAAGGAAATGTCCTGGGGAGTCAACTTGAAAATGGGTATAGCTTATGCTCATGCCAAACAGCCTGTGACGGTACAGCAAATGAAAAAGGTGTTAATGCTGCCATTTATTCCGACTGGCTTATTACCGCTTATTCTGGGGGTTGTGTTTAACATGCCTGGATTATCGTTCTTGGGAGCGATATTGACAGCTGGTTGTTTGGGAGATCTTGTTTTGTATCAAAAGCTATTAAAATTTCCGAATGAGGCTCTTGTCATTGACCATCCGACGAAACCGCAATTTACGGTATACGAATAGATTAAACTAGCTTCTGTATTTGCTGTCCCATATAATAAATAGCTGTGTGAAAAAGAAAGCAGCGAGGGCTGCCAGTGCTGATATAAGGAGGTTTCTCATGGAATCCAGACCATAAAGGCGGATCCCGATTAATTTAGAAGAAGTGGTGCACAATCTCCAGTTTTCATACACTATTGCTGTCTTATGGAATAATGGAAAGAAGACGCCGAACAGCATGAGAAAATAAATATATTTTTTCATTATCCTATTCCTTTCTTTCTGAATCTAATAGAAAGATATGAGGTTAATCCTGCTATTAGTATCAAATGGACAAGAAAAAAGGACAGTCGCGTGAGGCTGTCCTTTTTAGTCTATTCTCTTTATCCGACCATCAATTGCAGAACTAAACGGCTGGGGGATATTCTGTATATATTTCTCCAGTGCTTCAGTATCCATTGGTCCCGTCACTCTATTTATACCACTTCGGAATACAGTGAAAATATCTCCGCCATCAGCGAGATAGGTATTTACGGCAACTGAATATTTCTTATCCGAATCAAGCTTTGTTCCATCGGGCAGATAGATTTCTTGAATTTTACTGCCGGCAGGCTGTCTGTCATCCCAGCTGTATGTAAAGCCGGAGATCTGAAGAAATCTGGCAGTGTCAGGCTGCCATTGCTGATTGAGGACATCACGGATTTGGCTGCCTGTCAGGTTCATTTTAACCAATTGATTACTGAAAGGAAGGACGACATATAAGTTTCCCCATGTAATACGGCCGGCGTCAATGTCTGCGCGGATTCCTCCTGGATTGATGAAAGCAAAATCAGTGTTCATCGCTGCCCGTTCGGAATCGGCAATAAGGTTGCCCAGGGCGGACTCCCCGCTTCTGTTTCGGGCAGCTGTGATAGGTATAGCAGCAGTGCCAATATATCTGTTCACAGCAGGCTCTACTTTCCTTTCATATCGTTCGATCATCCTGGTTATGTCTCTGTCGGGCTGGATATTCTCTTGAAAAACATTCACTATTTCCGCGTGCTTGCGGACAATATCCTTTGTCCGGGGATCTATCTCGATATCCACATCAGAAAAGGCAGTGCCATATGAATAGGCCTGCACCAACAGCTTCCCATCCACCAAACTGTTCAGATAAGAATGGCTGTGGCCTCCAAACATAATATCCACTTCGTCATCCACTTGATGGGCCAATTCTATTAGCTGGCCCGTGGCTAGTTCTCCATTTGGTTTTGATTTGCCGGGAACATGGGCCAGTACCACAATGGCTCTTACTCCTTGCTTTTTAAGTTCCCGGGTATACGTATTGATTGCTTCTGCTTCATCCGTGAATGTAAGACCCTTCACATTATTTGGCATGGATAACCTTGGTGTTTCTTTCATGATCACACCGATAAACCCTATTGGGATCCCGCTGACATTTAATGTCTTATATGGGGGGAGAATGTGCTTGCCTGACTTCTGGCTGATAACATTGGCTGCAATCCATGGAAAGCGGGAACCGGGGTAACTCTTTACAGCGGAAGGGCTTCCGCCATTTAGTAAGCGAAGCAGTTCATCCAGGCCCCTGTCGAATTCATGGTTACCGATGGTGCCAATATCAAACCCCATCTTATTCAAAAACTCAATGGTCGGTTCATCCTTCAGGAGGGCAGATACAGGAGGACTGGCTCCTATCATGTCTCCAGTATGAAGCAGGATGGTATTTTCATTTTCTGCCGCACGCTCACGCAAATAGGCAGCGAGATAATCCGCACGTCCTGCGGGTCTGCCGTTAATCTGCCGGGTCACATTCAGCTGGCCATGGAAATCATTGATTCCAAGCAGCTGCACTTTCTTGTATGGCCCCTCTGAGCGATCTTCAATATGGCCATGATAATCTTCAGAGAGGCCCTGCCTATCCCATTGATCTTTCTCTCCCAGAGGCAATCCCAGGAAGCTAAATAATATAAGGGAGATAAGTACTTTCATCAATCAACCTCCAGTAATTGTGGCAGGGATAGTATTTGCAGATATTGGGGATTTAATCGTAGGAACAGTTTATCCAATTTAATAAAGGGTAAGGGTCATAATAGAAACATAATACTGCCAAAGGAGATGACAACAAATGAAATATAAGAAGCTTTTGCTTTCAGTCCCATTGGGTGCAGGATTATTGTTGGCAGGGTGCGGAACAGATGAACAGGAGCCGCCGCCGGAAACGGAAGATGTAGAATTGGAAGATAATCAAATGGAAGAAAACAATAATGGTGATAGTGAAATGCAGGATCCGGGAACATCAGAGGAGTCTGATATGGAGGAGCCTGGCATGAATGAAGAATCACCACAGGATGAAGAGAACATGGGTGAAAGTGATATGGATATGAACGATGAGGAGTCTGAAGAGAATTAGGAATGCTGATACACATCTAAAGCATGGAAAAAACGTCTGTTTATAGCAGGCGTTTTTCTGTGCTGTCTGTAAAATTAGTGATTTCGAGCCACGGCGGAACCGTCTCAGTGTTCTGAATAAAGGAGCAGGAATGGTCAAAAAGGAATTTTAGATTGCTTTGTTGAATGTATCGAAAAGCATATTTCGCTAGGAGCATAGAATCCAGGAGAATAGTGATATTACATACGAGGGAATATATCAAGGTAAAAGGCTCGCCGCAGTAACAGATACCGTTATCGTGCAAATGGGCGGCCACACTAGAAAATCCACACTGCTTTCACCTGAAAAAATAGAGCAATTAAAGCAATTTTCAGTTGGAATTCAATAAAACTATATTAACAAACTAGTGGTGGGTTCAAGTGTTTGAACCAGCGGAACTTGCTTATTTCTATAACAGATAGTGGGAGTGATTGTTTTGGAATTGAATGATGTGATACAGGGGCACAGATCCATTCGAGAATATGAAGATAGAGAAGTAAGTCAAGAATTGCTGGATCAAATTTTAGAGGCGGGTATTCGTGCCTCCTCAAGTGGTAATATGCAATCTTATTCGATTATCGTCACAAGAGACAAAGAACTAAAGAAAAAATTATACACTGCTCATATGGAGCAATCGATGGTTGTTGATGGACCTATTCTCTTAACTTTTTGCGCTGATTTTAATAGAATGCGAAAATGGCTTGCACTCAACGATGCACCTATACATTTTGATAATTACATGAGCTTTATGATCGGTGCCATTGATGCCACTTTGGCGTCACAAAACTGTGCACTGGCAGCTGAAAATGCGGGACTCGGCATTTGCTATATGGGCTCTACGCTTGCAAACTGTGACCAAATTGGCGAACTATTAAACTTACCCCCAAATGTCGTACCCGTTGTAGGTTATTCATTAGGATATCCCGCAGAAAACCCTGCCCCACGTGATCGATTGCCAAAGCATGGACTTGTTCACTACGAGCAGTATCGTGATTATTCGGATGAAGATATTCTGGAAATTTATAAAGATCGAAATGAAAAAGGATGGAACCGCTATATGGCCGTCCCAAAACTTAAAGAAATGACAGAACAATTAGGATTAAAAAATCTTGCCCAAATCTATACCAAAGCAAAGTATACGAAGGAATCACACCTTCAATTTTCACAAACAGTGCTGAATTACTTAGAGAGACAAAACTTTATGAATAATGAATGAAATTTCATGAAGGGGGGTTCTTCTGCTTCATGAGTGGTACCGACACAATATCGTGAAACACGGGAACTGTCCCTTATACAATCTCTTATTCCGCAATACCAGCTTCCAGGCTTTATAATAAAGTATCAAACATTGATTTTTATCCACATTTTTGAGCTGGAAAGCCTGCTTTAGGTGACAATTGAAAAACATCTTTCATTTATTTTCAGAATTATGTATACTGATAGTGAATTAAATAGCAATAACTAGGGGTGCCCAATAGCTTGGGCTGAGAAAGAAACGCGCTAAAGTTTCTTGACTCTTTGGACCTGATCTGGATTATACCAGCGTGGGGAAGTTAGATGTGCAAAGGTTTCTTTGTGCATAGACATCTACGGTTAAGCCGGTCCATCATTATGTGGACCGGCTTTTTTACATATCTTGCACTACCTCGGTTCCAGGTCTCGTCCTTATATTTTTAATAAGGGAGAGATGATCAATGACTGCAAGTTCTTTAAATCAGGAGAGTATTTCTATTATGCCGAGCTTTACTGGCAGCAAAAAAATCTATGTGGAAGGATCCAGACCGGATATCAAGGTTCCAATGCGGGAGATAGAATTAAGTCCCACCACCGGTACTTTTGGAGAAGAAATCAATGAGCCGGTTCGCGTATATGATACGAGCGGGCCTTATACGGATCCTCAATACACGTCCGATCTAAAAACAGGGCTTCCCGCTCTGAAAAGCCGGTGGATTCAGGAACGCGGGGATGTTGAAGAGTATGATGGGCGGGAAATTAAGCCCGAGGATAACGGGTTCCGCGATGAACATGATCCGCGTGCTAATCATAAAGTCTTTCCTGGCTTATCCCGCAAGCCATTGAGAGCGATTAAGGGGAAGAATGTCACCCAGCTTCACTATGCAAAAAAGGGAATCATTACTCCAGAGATGGAGTTTATAGCCATTCGGGAAAATATGGAACCTGAATTTGTCCGGTCTGAAGTAGCGAGGGGCCGGGCAATCATTCCTTCCAATATCAATCATCCTGAGACAGAGCCAATGATCATCGGAAGGAATTTTCATGTGAAAATTAATGCGAACATTGGAAACTCGGCTGTTTCATCCTCTATTGAAGAAGAGGTCGAGAAAATGACCTGGGCTACCCGCTGGGGAGCAGATACAATTATGGATCTGTCTACAGGCAAGAATATTCATACTACACGCGAATGGATTATTAGAAACTCCGCCGTTCCGGTCGGTACTGTTCCCATTTATCAGGCACTTGAAAAGGTTAATGGCATTGCCGAGGATCTTACGTGGGAAGTATACAGGGATACCTTAATTGAACAGGCAGAGCAGGGGGTTGACTACTTTACCATTCATGCCGGTGTCCTTTTACGTTATGTACCGCTTACTGCCAAAAGGCTGACCGGAATTGTTTCGAGAGGCGGATCCATTATGGCACAGTGGTGCCTGCATCATCATCAAGAGAACTTTTTATATACACACTTTGAAGAAATCTGCGAGATCATGAAAGCTTATGATGTGGCCTTCTCCCTGGGGGATGGACTGCGGCCGGGATCGATTGCAGATGCAAATGATGAGGCTCAATTTGCGGAGCTTGAAACACTAGGGGAGCTGACGAAAATTGCCTGGGAACATGATGTACAGGTAATGGTCGAGGGACCTGGCCATGTTCCAATGCATTTAATCAAAGAGAATATGGATAAACAATTAGAAATCTGTAAAGAAGCACCATTCTACACACTCGGACCCCTTACGACTGATATAGCTCCGGGGTATGACCATATTACCTCTGCAATCGGGGCTGCCATGATAGGCTGGTATGGGACGGCGATGCTTTGCTATGTTACCCCTAAAGAACATTTGGGTTTGCCAAATAGAGATGATGTGCGCGAGGGTGTCATCACGTATAAAATTGCAGCCCATGCTGCAGATCTGGCAAAGGGACATCCAGGAGCACAAAAAAGGGATGACGCCCTGTCAAAAGCCCGTTTTGAATTCCGCTGGAGAGATCAATTCAATCTCTCATTGGATCCTGAGCGCGCTTTGGAATTCCATGATGAAACCCTGCCGGCTGAAGGGGCAAAAACCGCTCATTTCTGTTCCATGTGCGGACCAAAATTCTGCAGCATGAGAATTTCTCAGGATATCCGGAAATATGCAATAGAGAATAAGCTTGACACGGATGAAGCGATACAGAAAGGCATGGAAGAAAAAGCTGAGGAATTTAAAAAGTCCGGGACCATTTATCAGTAAATGAATAGTAGCTTAATAGTTATGTATCCGCTGGGGGTGCCTGTTTGCAGGCTGAGATTAAAGCAAAAGCTTTAAGACCCTTGGAACCTGATCTGGCATGAATACCAGCGTAGGGAAGTGGGGATTGGGTCTGAATTCTATGGCCACATACCTCCGCTTTCTATTTAGAAGGTGGTTTTTTATTGCAGAAAATCTAAAAAAGCTTGGGGGCAGCCGCTATGAAAAAACAGCTTCATGTTATATCAGATGGAAAGCTTTCTCCAGAGTCCTTCGCTGAATTAGCAGTTGAATTGGAACCCTTTACAGATAGATTCCACTTACGGGAAAAACATCGAACCTCAAGAGAGATATATGAAGGAGTTCAGCTGCTTCTTAATAAGGGAGTTCCTGTTCATAAAATCGTTATAAATGATCGTGTGGATGTTGCCTGGGCGTTTAGAACGGGTGTGCATCTTGCTTTTCACAGCCTTCCAGTCCATGTTGTCAAAATTCATTTTCCAGATATACCCATAGGATGTTCCGTACATTCTCTTGAAGAAGCAAAAGAGGCTGCAAAACAAGGGGCTGATTATATCCTGTTTGGGCACATATTTGAAACCGATTCAAAGAAGGGAGTTCCGCCAAGGGGCACTGGGTCACTGGAGGCTCTTAAAAAGGCAGTAGATATTCCTGTATTGGCAATTGGGGGCATGGAACCAGAGAAAGTACCGGAGGTTTTGAAGGCGGGGGCAGACGGCATTGCTGTAATGTCGGCGATTTTGCAGGCAAAGGACCCTGTAGAAGAAGCAAAGCTTTTTGCAAAAAAATTAAATGAGGAGGGGAAATGATGAGGAAAATGTTTGATGCCGTTATAGTCGGAGGCGGCATTAACGGAAGCTCCATTGCTTTTCAACTGGCTAAAAGAGGGTATAAAGCGGCCGTTTTGGATATGGGGAAAATAGCCGGCAAAGCTTCAGGAGCAGCAGCTGGAATTTTAGGAGCCCAAACGGAACTGATAGAAGACGGCCCGCTATTTCAGCTGGCATGCAAAAGCCGCTCCATGTACCGGAGCCTGATTCCTGAACTGGAAGATTTATCACAGGTGCATATTGGCTATCAAAATAAGGGTGTATATAAAGTGGCGGCTAGTAAAGAAGAAGAGCAGGCATTAAAAAGATTGATAGAAAGACAGCAAACCGCGGATGAGCAGGCCGAATGGCTTTCGATTGATGACCTGATCAAACGTGAACCCTTCGTATCAAACAAATTGAGGGGATCCATGTATATACCGAATGACGGACAGGTACAGGCATATGAATTGTCTCTTGCTATTGCAAAAGCTGCAATAGCCCTCGGCGCAGAAATTTATGAGTATACACATGTAACAGATTTTATTTTAAAAGATGAAAAGGTTTATGGGGTGAGAACCAGCCAGGGAGAATTTCTTGCAGATTCCGTTATTGTTGCTTCGGGGGCCTGGAGCAGGGGGATTCTTGAGAGAACGGGCCTAACGCTCCCCATTAATCCCGTTAAAGGCGAGTGCTTCTCGGTCAAAATTGAAAAACCGCTTGTACAGGGGACGATCTTTTCACACGGATGCTATATCGTTCCTAAGAAATCCGGGAGGCTGGTAGTTGGAGCGACGGTTAAAGTTAATTCATTTGATGAGAAGGTGACCCTTGAGGGGATATCCTCGCTGATGGAAAAGGCGAAAAAACTGGTCCCGGATATAGTGAAGGCTGAATGGGAGCGTGCCTGGACAGGGATTCGACCCCAATCGGCTGATGGGCAGCCTTTTTTGGGAGAACATCCTGCTTATAGGGGGCTATATATTGCTGCGGGCCATTTTCGGAATGGGATCCTCCTTGCCCCGGCAACTGGAGTGCTGATGGCAGACATCCTCGAAGGCAAGACGGAGCAGTTTAATCCGTTTAAGCTGTCCCGCCTTGAATCTTTAGTTCACACGTAAACAAGGGGTGATATTATGAATGTTGTCATTAACGGAGATCCTATGGTGCTGCCGGCAGCAGTTAATTCTGTTTCAGCTCTGCTTAAGCATTTCAATTTGGAGCAAAAGGTAGTTATTGTCGAACTGAACCAGCATATTTTGGATAAAGCAGCGCATGCAATAACCATTCTGTCAGATGGGGATCGAATCGAAATTGTACACTTTGTAGGAGGCGGATGACTTGTTGAAAATTGGACCATATGAATTTAGCTCACGGCTATTGCTCGGAACAGGAAAATATCCAAACTTTGATGTGCAAAGCGAAGCTGTAGAAGCGTCGGGAACTGAGGTGCTTACGTTTGCTGTGCGCCGTATGAACATTTTTGAAGCGAACCAGCCCAACTTTTTGGAAAAGCTTGATTTAAAGAAATATAAATTACTCCCTAATACGGCAGGAGCAAGTACAGCCGATGAGGCTGTCCGAATTGCCAGGCTATCCAAAGCTTCAGGCTTATGCGACATGATTAAGGTTGAGGTGATTGGATGCAGCAAAACGCTTCTTCCCGATCCAATAGAAACTATAAAAGCAGCGGAAATCCTATTAGACGAGGGTTTTATTGTTCTCCCCTATACTTCTGATGATGTCGTGCTTGCTCGAAAACTTGAAGAACTAGGATGCCATGCTGTCATGCCATGTGCTTCTCCGATTGGCTCAGGACAGGGAATCATTAATCCTATTAATCTTCAATTTATTACAGAACAGGCTGATGTGCCGGTTATTGTTGATGCTGGAATTGGGAGCCCGGCAGATGTGGCATTGGCAATGGAGCTGGGAGCTGATGGAGTACTATTGAATACAGCCGTTTCCTCTGCTGATGATCCTGTTAAAATGGCAAAAGCAATGAAACTCGCCATTGAAGCAGGGAGGATGGGCTATGAAGCAGGCCGGATGCCGAAAAAACGGTATGCATCAGCAAGCAGCCCGGCGGAAGGAATGGTTTTTAGTTGAGTGAGCGATACTCCCGCCAGATGTTATTTCCCCCGATTGGCAAAGAAGGACAAAAAAAGCTGAGGGGAAAACACGCTTTGATTATAGGGGCTGGTGCATTAGGGGCTGCAAATGCTGAAACTCTCACAAGGGCAGGCGTCGGCAAATTAACCATTGCCGATCGGGATTATGTGGAGTGGAGCAACCTGCAGCGTCAGCAGCTTTATTGTGAAGAAGATGCTGTACGAAAAGTGCCAAAAGCGATAGCAGCGGCTAAACGCCTAAAAGCCATCAATTCAGAGGTGCAAATTTTCGCACGTATTATGGATGTAGGTGTACAGGAAATGGAAGAGCTGATTGAGGATGTTGATTTAATCATCGATTCAACCGATAATTTTGACATTCGCTTTCTGATCAATGATATTTCTCAAAAGCACCGGATTCCCTGGATATATGGAGGCTGTGTAGGGAGCTATGGTTTAAGCTATACCATCTTGCCCGGGGTGTCACCGTGCCTGAATTGCCTGATGGACAAATTGCCAATGGGGGGAATAACCTGCGATACGGCTGGTGTTATTCAGCCAGCTATTCAAATGGTTGCGGCTCACCAGTCTGTTGAGGCATTAAAGATATTGGCAGAAGACATGGAATCCTTACGCGCGACACTTGTTTCTTTTGATGTATGGAAAAATCAATTTAGTTCTGTGAATGTTTCTTCCTTAAAAGATCCTGAGTGCTTAACCTGTGGGACTAATCCAGCTTATCCCTTCCTGGCTTATGAAAATCAGACAAAAACAGCGCTGTTATGCGGAAGGGATACCGTTCAAATCAGGCCCCCAGCCCTTCAAAAAATGGATATTGCATATCTGGAAAAATTTCTGGTATCTCAAGGAATCAACGTAGAGAGCAATCCTTATTTGCTTTCATTTTCGATCGATGGCACCAGAGTGGCTGTATTCAAGGATGGAAGAGTGCTGGTGCATGGGGTAAGAGACATTCTACAGGCAAAGAACCTTTATCATCGTTTCCTTGGATAATGGGTTTTGCCTGTCCGCATAGCATTTGAAGGCTAAAAGAAAATAGACCTGTCCATTCTTTATTTGAAGGGCAGGTCTTTTTGGGTAATGGCAGGTTCGCTTGAATTTACTTCAGATTGGGGATAATTACTGTAAACATTGAGAGGAGAGAATTATGAACATTGATTCCATAAGGTTCACCGATCCTCCTGTCCATCATCAATTCCCGCCATTATATGAGAACCTGGGACTTCCTGAAGCATCTTCCTTTATTGAACAGAAATATGAATTTGATTTTACAATTGGAAAAACAAAAAGAACTGGGTATGGAAGTATTCGAATGTATAAGCAATATGGAGAGTATAAGGTGAGAATTTCTGAAAAATTAACCGGATTCGGGCCGAAAAGGCTTGAAAGGCTGGAGAGCCTGCTGATGGAGGAGGTTAAGGAACGATTTATCAGCAATATAAAATCTGAAACAAAAACGCGTAAAGTATACCACTTGCATTTTGGCCGTAAAGAGGGTGAATAGGGACAGTTTTCCTGTCCCATATAGCTTACTTGGTGTTATCTCTTTGCGCTTTTAAAGCAATTCTTTCAAGGCCATTTTCTCTATCACCCGCATATTCTGTTTCCTTTGGAAGTGCATTATTCTTATGATCTGATTTACTTTTCTTATTCTTTGCCACGATTTCACCCCCTTTTAGTCATTAGCATTGTGTTTAGTTTGCATTCTTTTTATGAGGCTATGCCTAAGTTTTTGAACCCATAAAATTCAATCAAACGTTTGATTGAATTGCAATATACAGCAAAAGAGTCACTCTACTCTTTTTTGTTAATTGACTTGCGGGAACATCTGAATGAGGATTTGCGGTTTGCTTTTTACAAAAATAAGTTTTTTTACCTTGATAATGAAACTTCCATGATTATCTTTCGTAATTTAAAGTACAAGATATTCATGGAGGTATCCTTTTTGAAGATGGTTTGGATCAGTACGGGAGTCATTCTAATGTTAGCAGCTGTTTTAGCTGGGTTTATGTATCTCAAGAGTAAGAGCAGCGGGGATCCTGAGTCAGTAATTGATTATGTGCAAAAACACAGAGGAACAGAAAATATGGCTTTGGTTATTCGCCATAACGATGAGGACTGGGTCAGCATCAATAAGGACGTGCCGCTGCCTTTGGCAAGTACGGTTAAGATCATAGTGGCAATCGAATACGCGCGGCAGGCAGCAGAGGGAAAAATAGACCCGCAGCAAAAAGTGGATTTAAAAACACTGGAAAAGTATCATGTTCCTAATACAGATGGTGGAGCCCACGAGGCTTGGATTAATGGCCTTGCAGATGATGCGGAAAATGTGCCATTGAGCGAAGTGGCTAATGGGGTGATCGCCTACAGTTCGAATGCCAATACCGATTATCTGTTACAAATTCTGGGGATTGAAAATGTGAATAAGCTCTCTGAGGATCTGCAGCTTTCCAGTCATGAGGAGATGTATCCGATTGTCAGTGCCCTATTTATCCCGATGGAGCTTATGGAGGATAAGGGATTGTCAAAAGAGGAAGCACTTAAGGAATTGAAGAGTATGAGTCTTGAAGAGTATCGAAAGAGATCGGGAAAAATTCATCAAAAGTGGGGAAGTAGCCCGCCGCAAGAAAAGGATAAGGAAGAAGTGCTGAAGGTTCTGGATATGGAATTTCAAAAGGTATGGTCTGACAGGCTTCCGCGTGCTTCTGCTGGTGATTATGCAGAGCTTATGAAGCTATTAAACAGTAAAAGCTATTTTTCCAAGGAAGTCCATTCTTATTTGGATCCCGTGGTGGAACAGCTGATGAAAAATCCGAGTAACCGGGAGTGGCTTCAGCATGCAGGGCAAAAGAGCGGCTCAACAGCCTTTGTTTTTACCATTAGCATGTATGCAGCCGACAAAGAGGGCAATCGTACAGAAATGACATTCCTTGCAAATGATTTGAGCGATAGGGAATTTAAGGAGCTTTCAAGGAATATGAACAGTTTTCAGCTTGAATTTATGAAAAACAGCGAATTCCGGGACTCTGTAAAAGAGAAACTGCATTAAGAGTATAGAAGAAGCATTCGTATATAAGGGCGGATGTTTTTTTGCCTAGCAAAATCTCCTGAAATAGCAGGTTAATAAAAGATAAGTTTAAGGGTGGAGAGTATGGCGCGAATCTTATACATAGAAGATGAAAGCGATATTGGCAGCTGGCTGAAAAATGATTTAGGGGAAAGAGGCCATGAGGTGTTCTGGCTGCAGTCCGGGGAAGGGATGGAAAGGTATCTTTCTGAAGCGGATATTGCGATTTTGGATGTGATGCTTCCCGGGCTTGACGGGTTTTCGATAGGGAAGCGGATTAAGAAAGTAAAGAATGACATGCCGGTACTTATGCTGTCGGCAAGGACGGCGGTGGAGGATAAGCTGGAGGGCCTGAGCTTTGCGGATGATTACTTGACAAAGCCTTTCCAGCCGGATGAGCTTGCTGCAAGGATTGAAGTATTGTTAAGGCGATTTCAAAAGAATGATCAGGTGCTGGAGCTTCATCACCTGCAGGTACATACAAAGGATATGCGGATTATCGACAGGGAGGCAGATGGTGAAATTCCATTGACAGGCAAGCAGTATCAGCTCTTTCAGTTCTTCATTCGCCATCTGAATCAGATTCTGACAAAAGAGCAGCTTTATGAAGGGGTTTGGGGAGAACAATACATGGAGGGTGACAAAACCCTGATGGTTCATATCCGCTATCTTCGTGAAAAGCTTGAGAAGAATCCATCGCGTCCTGAGATCATTGAGACCATTCGGGGAATCGGCTACAGGGTGAAAATATGAAAAGGTTTTTCCAATCGCTGCAGGCGAGGTATATGGCAATAATTCTGGTTGCCTTATTTCTGTTTCAGGCTGCTTATTTACTCGTGGCTATGCTGGCTATGGGTCTTCAGGAAGACCTTTCAGGGGAACATAACCAAAATGAAACGGATCCTAAGCAGATTGAAGAAAAATGGCATGCGGATGCAAAAGCACTGGAAAATAGCTCAAGAGAATCCATAAGCAGTCTGTTTGCTGAATGGAAAAAGACGTATCCTGATGCTTCGATGTTTTGGGTAGATGAAATGGGAAATCTGATGGAGGAGCGGGATGTGAAGGCGAATCTGCCTGCTCAGTGGACGCCTGCCTATACAGCGAAGTTTATTAAGGAGAGGTATGGGGGAGATCCTTATACAGTCATTAGCTTTATTGGCGGTGATGAAAAAAATGGTTTTATCGTTCTGGAAATACCACGGAATTTGTTTCTTCCGCCGCTGGTGAAGGCAGCAGAAAAATACGGAATCTTCCTAGGAGCGGGTCTGCTTTTGATCATTACCCTGTTTATCATCGTCTCCTTTTTATTTTTCCGGGGCATTCGCAAAAGGCTGCTTCATCTCCAGGAGGCAATGGAAAGACGGGATATGGACAGCCTGCCGATCGGTATTGATGTGCAAAAGAATGATGAAATCGGCCAGCTGGAGAAGACCTTTAATGAGATGGTCGAGGAACTTAAAGAAAGCAAGCGGCGTGAGCAGGAGGAAGAGCAGCTGAGGAGGGAGCTGATTGCCAATCTGTCACATGATCTGCGCACGCCATTGACAAAAATCAATGCGCACACCTACTCGATCGGAAAGGAGGATCTTTCTCCTGAAGGGAAACAGGCTGTCAAAACACTGGAAACCTCCATCGTCAATATTGATAGACTGATAGAAAATTTAATGAGCTACACGCTTTTAATGGCGAGCAAGCATAAGCAGGAACTGATCGAGCTGGACGCGGTCCGGTTTGTTCGTGAAAATATGGCGTCCTGGTATCCTGTCTTTGAGATGGAAGGCTTTGAAGTGAACATCGAGTTAGAGCCGTTTGAGAAGAAATGGCAGGCAGATCCCATGTGGCTTGGCCGTATTTTTGATAACATTCTGCAAAATGTGCTGCGGCATGCGAAGGATGGACTTTACCTTGAAGTGGCGACAGTATCCACCGGAGAGTGTGATGCTATTGTTTTTATCGATCATGGAAAAGGGCTGAAAAACAGTTCCAATGAAAAAGGAGCGGGGATTGGCTTATCCATTGTGGATATGATGGTAAAGGGTATGAAGCTGGAGTGGGATATTGAGTCAAGTGACAGTGGTACAGTGATTAAAATCATTAGAAAACATTAGAAAACATTAGGAGCAGCCTCATGAGGCGCTCCTTTTTTGCTTCAGTTTCCATAAGATAATCATTTGATAGGTGCCAAAAAGAACAGCCAGAGTTACCAGGACAACCCAGCCATAAGTGTAAGGAATAAAGAAATATACGAGTAAGCAGGCAAGCAGGAATACCGCGTACCCAATGTTAAACAGTTTCTTAAACGTCATAATGTTTACTCCTCTCTGCTGTATTAGACGCATAGCAGAGGGAAAAAGTGTCATTTTTTAAACGAATTTTAAACTTCCTTCCACCTTTGTTTTAACCTTTGCCGGATAAGATGGAAAGTGAGGTGAGAGGAATGGAGTATATCGTAAGAACAGAAAATCTATCAAAGCATTTTGGTCAGGAGAAAGCTGTATCAGGGCTGGATATGAAAATACCAAAAGGGGAAATATACGGATTTCTGGGTCCGAATGGCGCGGGGAAAACAACGACGATCCGGATGCTTTTGGGGCTGATGAAGCCCACTTCAGGCAGAATTGAAATTTTTCAAAGTGATTTAAAGAAAGAAAGGTTAAATATATTGAGACGTGTGGGCTCGCTTGTGGAGTCGCCATCCTATTATCCACATTTAACGGCAAAAGAAAATCTGGAAGCCATGAGAAAAATAGTGGGTGTGCCGAAACAGAGAATCGATGAAGTGCTGGAAATTGTCCGGCTGACAGCTGCCGGGAATAAAAAAGTAAAGGGCTTCTCGCTGGGGATGAAGCAGAGGCTTGGGATTGCTGCATCGCTGTTAAATAACCCGGAACTGCTGATTTTGGATGAGCCGACAAACGGTTTGGATCCTTCAGGAATTATTGAGATTCGCAATTTAATTAAAAGCCTGCCATCGGAATGCGGAATGACCGTGCTGATCTCAAGCCATCTATTATCGGAGATTGACCAGATGGCGACAACAGTAGGCATTGTGACAAAAGGGAAAATGATATTTCAGGATTCTATTGAAGCGATGCGCATGTTTGCACAGCAATCTATTCTATTAAAGGTAAGCGAGAGCGATAAAGCCTGGCGTGCCCTGCTTGGAAGAGGAATGAAGGCTGGTTTGGATAATGGCATCATTTCGCTGCCCCAGCAGTCCGATGAAAATGTGGCTGAAGCTGTACGCGGACTTGTGGCAGATGGGTTTTCCGTGTATAGGGTGGAAGAAGAAAAACGGTCATTGGAAGACATATTTCTGCAAATGACAAGAGAGGAGCAGGCCGGATGATGGGAAAATTGCTGTCAGCCGAATTTATGAAAATCAAACGGAAAGGAATCTGGTTCCTGACCGTCCTGGGTCCAATTGGGGTAGTAGCCATGCAGATGGTCAATTACGGGGTGCGCAAGGAGTATTTGTTCCGCCAGAATGATGACCGCTGGGGGTATTATCTGGACAATATCCATTCGTTCACACCGCTGGCGATTGTTCTGGGCATCGTCATCCTGACGTCATTCATGTCGAGCATTGAAAATGAAACGAATGCCTGGAAACAGCTGATGGCACTGCCGGTTTCGAAAATGAGTGTGTATTTATCAAAATTCACGGTGCTGTCAGTTCTGCTTTTGATTTCTTCTGTGCTTTTACTGCTGTTCACGCTTGCTTTTGGATTGTCTCTGGAGTTGGGTGGTGAGATTCCGTATGCCGGACTGCTGAAATATAGTTTTTATCCTTTTTTTGCGGCATTACCTGTTTTGGCGCTGCAGCTATGGGTAGCGACCGTGAGTGTGAACCAGGGTGTGCCAATCACTCTGGGCATTCTGGGTGTGATTTTGACCTATGCCGGCTATGCATTGCCGGATTGGCTGATCTGGAAATGGCCGCTGCTGCTTAATGACTGGGAGGAACCTCTCATCAACGTCCTGCTTGGTGGCGGAGCGGGCCTATTATTATACTTTTCAGGAATGATTGATTTTGTGAGAAGGGATGTGAAATAGATGCTTACTATTTTGAAATCGGAATGGTTTAAACTGCGCAAATCAAACATTATCGGCATCCTTCTAGCAGGGCCGCTGATAGGGATAGGTGCAGGGATTGGAGCAGATACAACTGAAGCAGCGGGGATGATGAATGAATGGTATATGCTTTTGATTTATATGAATTTACCTTATGCGGTTCTCTTTTTGCCTTTAATCACGGGAGTCCTGGCAAGCCTTGTCTGCAGGTATGAGCATCAGGCAGGGGGCTGGAAGCAGCTGCTGGCGCTGCCAGTCACAAGGGGGAAAGTGTTTGCGGCTAAATATGTTCTGATCCTTTTATTGGTATTGTTTATCCAGTTATTATATTTAGCCGCTATTGCAGGAGCAGGATTATATAAAGGCATAGCTGATCCCTTTCCTGCAGCGATTGTCTGGAAGAGCATACTGGGAGGCTGGGTCGCAGCGTTCCCATTAGTTGCTCTGCAGCTGTGGATGTCCGTCTGGTTCAAAAGCTTTGCGGCACCTTTTGCGGTCAACGTCGTTTTTACGCTGCCATCCATTCTGGCGATGAATTCCGAGAAAGTGGGTCCCTATTATCCGTGGGCACAGTCGTTTGCCATGATGTACCCCACATCAGATAGCGGTGACATTTTCTTTATTCCATGGGAGCAGCTTATGACTGTGATCGGGGGATTCTTTTTACTGTTTTATCTGGGTGGCTACTTTTATTTTCAGCGAAAGGCTGTGTAGGTATGATATCAGGGGAGAAACCTCCTGGAAAAATACAGAAACAAAAAAAGGATCTCTTTCGTCTAATAAACGAGAGGGTTCTTTATAATTCCACAAATCGTAGCGGCACCCTCGGATACAAAGAAAATACACTCATTAATTACAAAGGAGTGCCTTCAAATGAGAAAGTGTTTTGCTTTGATCGGAGCTATGCTCAGTCTCTTTATTATGGCAGGCTGTCAGAATTTTAAATCATCAGCAGTCATGGCGGCAGTAAGCTACCATTCTACTCAGGAGAGCGGCCTTGAAAAAAAGGCCATCCCCAGCAAGACGAGGGAAGAGAAAGAAAAGCTGTTAGCCGAGGCTAAGGTTTCATCCCAACAATATGATTACGAAAAAGCTATTACACTATTAAAGCAAGCAGGTATTTCTGGTGATGAAGACATACAGAGGGCTTTAGATGCTTACGAAAAACAAAGGAATCATCTCGTCAAATGGCATGATAACAGCAAGATTCCTCATTTGTTTTTCCACTCATTGATTGCAGATGCATCCAAGGCATTTGATGGTGACAGTATGACTCAAGGCTATCAGGATTACATGGTAACCATTGATGAATGTAAAAAAATCTTAAACGAATTATACAAAAGAGGATACATCCTTGTAAATCTTGATGATATTGCAAAACCCAATTCAGAGGGGGAAATGGTTTATCAGGATATTTTATTGCCTCCTGATAAAAAACCATTGGTGCTGTCGCAGGATGATGTCAGTTACTATGAGTACATGAGGGGAGACGGATTTCCCCAAAACTTAACGCTCGATGCTAATGGGGATATCACAAATACTTATCTAAATGACAAAGGGGAATCCATTCAAGGGCCTTATGACCTGGTTCCCATCGTGGATGACTTTGTTGAACAGCACCCGGATTTTTCCTATAAGGGATCAAAAGGAATTATTGCATTAACCGGATATAACGGAGTATTAGGATATCGAACTTCTGAGACCACCTATGGCCCGAATAGTGAAAAGCATAATCCAAATATAAAAAAGGATCGGCAGCAGGCGAAAAAAGTAGCAAATGCAATGAAGCAAAAGGGGTGGACATTTGCCTCACATACGTGGGGACACCTTGATGCAGGGAAGGCATCTCCAGAACATTTAGAAAGAGATCTGCTGAAGTGGAAACGAGAGGTTGAACCAATCACAGGACCTGTAAACACCATTATATTCGCGTTTGGCAGTGACATTGGAGACTGGCACAAGTATTCAGGTGATAAATATGATTTATTGAAAAGCCTGGGTTTTGCATACTATGCCAATGTTGATGCATCAAGCACCTCCTGGTCTCAAATAGGACCGGATTACTTCCGGCAAGCACGCATAAATCTAGACGGGATTCGTATGCGTGCAGCGTTAACTGGACAAAGTGATGTTTTAAAAGATTTTTTTGATGTTGAACGAGTTTTTGATCCTTCCCGGCCGGGTGCGAATAAGCTTTTACAATGAAGAACATGGGGGAAAACATGAGAACCGTCCCCATGTTTTTTAGGGTCAAAATGTAATTTTTTGAAACCTTTTCTATATATTTCCGTAATGCATAGTGGAATTATTTTTAACTAGAATAGGAGTGTTCTATATGGAACAGGAAGTAAAAACGAACAGTGCAAAACCGAGTTTGCTTGGGATGATTTGGAGTCCGGGGGAGCAGTTTGACCGAATCCGCCAGAATCCGAGGGTTTGGGTGCCGCTCATATTGGTGAGTATTATTTATGCAATCGGCATGTTTTTAATGGCCATGACGATGGATGCTTCTTATCTGGGCCTCGAAGGGATGAGTGACGCGGAAGCCGAAATGGTGATGATGTTTGCCAGGGGCGGAGTTGCCATTACAGGTATTTTCACTCCGGTATTTGTGGCGCTGATTTCAAGTGCTATCTATATGATTTTCACGAAGATTGCTGGATCTGATGCGACGTTTAAACAGCTATTCTCTATGAATGTCTATATTATTGTGATTGGCGGTTTTGGTCTTATCCTTAACATGGCATTGAGAGCCGCGATCGGCGGAAATCCGGAAATTTTTATTACCAGCTTAGCAGGTCTGATGAATAGTGAGAAGCCGGGAGTCTTAGGTTCTATTGAATTATTCAGCATATGGCAGTCGGTTATCACTGCGATAGGGCTGCAGCGGGTGGCAGGATTATCAAAAGGCTGGGCATGGGGGATTGCGATTGCGTTCTTCATTATTGGCATTTTGTTTGCCTTACTCAGCAACACCCTCTCAGGAATGACTGGTGTATAAATGAAAAAGAAAGTTTGGATTGCCACCGGAGTGACGGCTTTGGTTTTGCTGATGGCTGGCGTGAGCATCTACAGACAGGCGTTCGCTAAAGGGCCTGAAGTAAAAACCGCCCATCCGGTACAGGAGGAAATAACAGAACAGATCATGATTCCCGGAACAGTGAAGCTGGTGAATGAACAGAAGATATATGCTTCTCCTGAAAAAGGTGAAATCAAGGAGTTCCTGGTGGAAGAAGGGGATTCAGTCAAAAAAGGAGGGGTTCTGGCCAGGTTTGATAAACAGGCTTTAGCCTTGGAACTGGAAAAAGTTAAACTCCAGGCTGAATCAGGTTATTTAAAGATCAATCAGCTGGAAAAACAGGAAGATGAGCTGGTTGATAAGGAAAAAGAACTGCGCAAACAGGCTGGGAAAAAAGAAGCTGAAAAACAGATACAGCCTGAAAGGGATCAGCTTAAGCTGGAAAAGCGATTGGCCAATCTGGAGTTAAGCCAGGTGCTTCTGCAGAAGAAGGATATTGAAAAACGCCTGGAAGAATTAGAGATTAAGAGTGCGATGGATGGAGTGGTGCTCCAGGTGAATAAAGAAACGTCATCCGACCCGTCATCTGCAGGAAAGCCAGTCATTTATATTGGGGATTTGAAAGCGACCTTAGCATCAGGCCTGCTTTCAGAATTCGATTCATTGAAGGTCAAAGTGGGGCAGAAAGTGACCCTCCGTTCAGATGCAATTCCTGACAAGGAATGGAAAGGTGAAGTCAGTGAAGTGGCTGACATGCCTGAAGAGAACCAGGCAATAAACCCTGCGGAAAATAGTGCGCCTCAGTATCGGGTAGAGATTTCAGTGAAGGAGATGTCTTTGAAACCGGGTTTTCAGCTCATAATGGAAATCGAAACGGATAAGAAAAAGGCACTCACTGTTCCCGCAAACGCAGTGGTCACGGGAGACAGCAGTGTATATGTATTCGTGGTCAGGGATCAGAAAAGTTACAAACAGGAAGTGGAAACGGGTGTTGCTTCCGGGAATAAAATCGAGATAACAGGCGGACTTGAAGAGAAGGATTTGATCATTACGAATCCATCAGATCAGCTGAAAGACGGCGTGGAAGTGGATGCGGAATGATCAGCTTAAGAGGCATAATCAAGTCCTATCAGGTAGGAAAAGAAAGCATTGAAGTATTAAAAGGAATTAACCTGAGCATTGAACAGGGTGATTCTGTAGCCATAATGGGGCCATCCGGATCGGGCAAATCCACACTTATGAATATTATTGGATGCCTCGATCTGCCGACAGAAGGAATTTATGAACTGGATGGAGAGAATATATCCCATTACCCGGAAGCAGAGCTGGCTAAGGTCAGAAATCAGTCGATCGGGTTTGTGTTTCAGCAGTTTCATCTGCTTCCGAGGCTGACGGCTATTCAAAATGTGGAGCTGCCGATGATTTATAGCGGCCTTGCCAAAAAGGAACGATTGGAACGGGCGGAAGCAGCGCTGGTTAAAGTGGGCCTGACCGATCGGATGGGGCATTTGCCGAATGCCTTATCAGGAGGGCAGAAGCAGCGGGTTGCCATCGCCCGGGCGATTGTGAATGAGCCGAAAATCATCTTGGCGGATGAACCGACAGGTGCACTAGATACGAAAACGAGTGCCTCCATTATGGAGCTGTTCAGTGAGCTGAACCATGAAGGATCAACAATTGTAATGGTGACACATGAACCTGAGATAGCAGAATATGCTCATCACACGATTATGGTGAGGGACGGGCTGATCGTGAACGCTGAACCTTCCCGGAGGGGGGCGCCTGTATGAGCTTTTTAGAAAATATCAAAATGGCGCTCAGCTCATTGAAGGCGCATAAAATGAGATCGATTTTAACCATGATTGGAATCATTATTGGTGTTGGGGCGGTCATCATTGTAGTTGCCATCGGCCAGGGCGGAGAAGCGATGCTGAAGACGCAGCTGACAGGCCCGGGCAATACAGTGGAATTATTTTATCAGCCTTCTGAGGAGGAAATTCAGGCAAACCCGAACATATTTAATGAAGCTCCTTTTGACGGTGAAGATATCAAAGCACTGGAGCAGATTCCAGAGGTTAAACGGGTAGTTGCTTCAAGCTCACAGTTTTCACAGGCTTCATATGGAGAACAGACTGCAGAGACTTCAACGACAGGAGTAGGTCCTGCCTATTTTGAGCTGAACAATGTGAACCTGGAAAAGGGGCGATCCTTCACGGCTGCCGATTTCCTTGGCGGACGCCGGGTGGGACTTATCAGCTTTTCCATGCAGGAGGAGCTCTTTGACGGCAAGTCACCGGTTGGCGAAGTGATCCGGATTGGGAACCAGCCGATTGAGATTATTGGCGTTATGGAAAAGCCGACAGGGCTCTTTTCATTCGGTGTTCTGGAGATCTATGTGCCTACGAAAACATGGCAGACCATTTATGGCAAAAGTGACTTTACCCAGGTGACGCTTCAGGCAGAATCCGCTGATCTGCTTCAGACAGCTGGAAAGAAGGCTGCCAGCTTACTTAACAAGATGCACAATACAGAAGAATCTTATATGGTCATCAACATGGAAGAAATGGCAGAAGGAATCGGCCAGATTACAAAGGTCATGACGTTAATCATCGGCAGTATTGCCGGCATCTCGCTGTTTGTCGGCGGAATTGGCGTCATGAATATCATGCTCGTCTCTGTAACGGAACGAACGAGGGAAATCGGCATCCGTAAAGCACTCGGAGCGACCAGGGGACAAATCATGGGACAGTTTTTAATCGAATCTGTGACCTTGACCTTAATCGGCGGAGTGCTGGGAATCCTGCTGGGCTGGGGTTCAGCATCTCTCATTTCATTCTTTGCGGGCTGGCCATCGCTCATTTCGTGGCAGGTCGTGGCCGGAGCCCTATTCTTCTCAATGGCGATCGGCATTATATTCGGACTGCTTCCTGCTAATAAAGCTTCACGGCTGAGTCCGATTGAATCTTTGCGGTATGAGTGATTAGTAAAGAGGCTATCTTCGGCTGAGGCTGGGGGTAGTCTTTTATTTGAGGTGAACATAATGATTCAATTAAATATTATTTTTGTTTTGTTTATATTGACCTTGCTTGCGCGGTACTTGGTGTTTGGAGCATTCGAACCCGCTATGTTTGCTGCTGCCTTTTTGTTTCCTGCTGCATCTGTCGTGATTTTTTTCATTAGTAAGAGACTTGCAGACAGGGAGCGGGCTTATCAGCCGAAATTCAATGATGGCTGGTCATTTTATCATATCCAAAAATCGTTAATGATTGAAAAGCCGCTTTTTAAAGGACGAAATATGAGAGGATACGTAAAACGGTATTTTCCTCAGAGATGGCAGTATGCTTTAGGAGATAGCTTCGGTTTAAATTGGTATTTGTCTTTTGAAGTACGCATTGACCAGGATTTGTATGATGTACGCTGGTATCGTAAAAAGTGGATAAGCCAACAGGATCAATGGAGGATCTATAAGAACGGAACGCAAATAGGGGAAGCTCATACAGTCATCACCTTAAAGAATTCGGCAAAATTAAAAGAAGCTATTGAATACAGACTTCATGACGTTTCTTATATTTCCTCTGCCTCATCGGTTATGTCTGCCATTACTTTAACTAGAGAAACAGAAGTGCTTGGCAGATTAAAACGGAGTCATATTATTAGCGGCGTTCAGGTAATCAATGTGGAGGACAGCAATCACGACTATCTTGTTGCATTAATCATTCATTCTTTTTATTTTAAAAACTGATTCAATGCGTTTCACCTATAAGCAATCCGGTAATATAGTAAAATAGAACTATTATATAATAAGGGTGGGCTTAGGATGAGCTGTAATGCTTGTAGGGTGGAGGATTTGCGCTTTGAGGTAAAAGCAGATGGAGAACAAAATTGCCGGATGCTTACAAGCGTGATTGAACATTTGGAGCGAAAAGGCGTTTTGGTGGAAGCTGATTCAGACCGGTTTGTGCTGAAGGAAGACGGCATGCGGGATTTTCTTGATTTTTGCAGGGACCATATGGAAGCTGAGAGTGTCAGCTTCAGATCGGCCGATGAGGGGTGGCGCCCCATTGCGGATGCTGCTGAGATCCTGGATAGGCAGTGGATTGATGAAGTGATTGCCAATGGGCTGGTTACGTGTCATGCACAGCCGATTCTCAATGGAGATGAAGAAGTGTTCGCCTATGAGATGCTGGCGAGATTTTACCGGGAGGATGGGTCTGTGATTTTCCCTGGAGAAATATTTGGTGCAGCCAGAAAGCGCGGGAGGCTGTATGCGCTCGATCGCTTGTGCAGGATGACGGCGGTCAGATTTGCTTCGTTTATCGATAAAAAGGCATTTATCAATTTTATTCCTACAAGCATTTACTCGCCGGAGTTCTGCCTGAAATCAACGGTACAGCTTGCTGACCGCTTAGGTGTGGATCCGAATCGGCTTGTATTTGAGGTAGTGGAAACAGATAAAGTGGAGGATACGGATCATTTGAAAAGGATCCTCGCTTATTATAGGGAAAAAGGATTCCGCTATGCACTGGATGATGTGGGCGCCGGGTTCAGCACCATCGAGTTATTGAGCGAGCTGCAGCCGCATTATATGAAGCTGGATATGAAATATGTTCAGGGCGTGTCAACAGATCCAGAAAAACAGAAAACAGCGGAAGCTTTTTTACAGCAGGCAATGAAGATGGGGTCCGTCCCGCTTGCTGAAGGGATTGAAACCCGGGAAGACTTTGAGTGGCTTAGAGACAGAGGATACCAGCTTTTTCAGGGATATTTGTTTGGAAAACCTGCGCCGATAGCTGAAAAAGACAGAAAAATAATATCCTAGTGCTGAGTTAGCAGGAATGGACCAGTATTTTTCGAATAAAAGGTGTGCCGGGAAAACTTCTGTGCGCTCAGTAAATTTTAAAGGAAATACGGCTGAAATCAACGAACATACATAGGATGAAAACAGCTGAATAGGGGTTAAGAAATGGAGCTTAAAACAGAGAGGCTAATAATCCGTAAGTTTAAATCAGAAGACTGGCAGGCAGTTTATGAGTATACAGCAAACCCGGAAGTGATGAGATACATTCCGGAAGGGGTATTCACAGAAGAAGCTGCAAAAGAGTTTATCCGCAAAAATATCGAGAAAGCTGACCATTTCCCTGTTGTTATAGAAGGGGATATTCTGATCGGCCATATAGGATTTCATAAGTATTTTGGTAATCATACATATGAAATTGGCTGGGTATTCAATCCGAAGTTTTATAATAAAGGCTATGCATCAGAAGCAGCATATGCTGTTCTGAAATATGGCTTCGAAAAGCTTGGCCTGCACAGAATTATCGCAACCTGCCAGCCCGAGAACCCGCCGTCTTACCGTGTGATGGAGAAAATCGGCATGAGGCGGGAAGGCTTTTTCAAAAAGTGCATTCCACATGGAGATGAGTGGTGGGATGAATACTATTATGCGATTTTAAAGGAAGAATGGAATTCAAATAAATAAAGGGCCATGTATATCACCATCCTGATTTGAAGAAAATATGGCCAGGAGGTGATATACATGGCTAAAGATGTTCTTTGTGAAGTAAATAACTGCACTTATTGGGAACAGGGAAATAAGTGCTCTGCAGAAGCTATTTATGTTGTCAGCCATAAAGGCAAGCAGGCGTCCAACAGCAAAGAAACAGACTGTAAAACGTTTGAGCCGGAAATGTAAGCCAAAAGGGTAACCGAACTGGTTACCTCCCTGCTATTTATTATTGATAATAATTATCAGTTTCATTCAAAAAAATTTACCATGCTGATTCTTTTGTTTTTCGAAGTGGAGTCAGTTTTTTCATGTTTTTAAAGATTTTATAATGGGCAGTGCCTACTTTTTCTTCTACATAATCCAATGAATAATCACCCGATGGATCAGATAGTTCCCCAATCGCACGTGATAGGTGATCAATGACTGTTCTGTATGATTCATTCTTCTTAGGGTCTTCCTTTGAGTTCATTTCTAGCATAATGTCGTGAGCAAGGCTTTGAATTCTCCGTAAACGAATTTGCTTCGCTGGCATATGATCGCATCCTCCCCTTTTTTTGCTGAATCAATATATTATATATGGCCTTTCCATAGAAAAAATAACTGAAATCTGATGTGCACAACGATTGGAATAATATAGTATAATGAGTGTGTCTTGTTTTTTTTCAGACAATTTAGTAAAAGGAGGCGTTCAATATGCTAAATAAAAATTTAGTTATTATGGATCAAAATAAGGGGAGAACGCCTAATTAATAACAGCGTTTCCCCAAAAATGAGAAAAGGGGAAATTTATTTTGAATACTGGCAAAGTGAAAATTGAAGAGGTAACAGCAGACAATTGGTATGACTGCTGTTTATTAGAGCTTTCAGAGGAACAAAGAGCCTATATGGAGCCAAATGCTGTTTCCATTGCGCAATCTAAATTTGAAACAGCGCTGAAACCGTATGTGATTTACCTGGAAGATAAAGCTGTAGGCTTCTTAATGTTTAATACATGTTTAGAAGAATTGGATGCGTACTGGATTTACCGGATTATGATTGATAAGGCGCACCAAAGCAGGGGAATAGGAAAAAAAGCGACGGAACTGATGATTACGGAGATGGCGAAACTGCCAAATGCGAAAAAACTTGCAGTAGGTTACCATCCAGAAAACCTTGGGGCGCACCAGCTTTATGCAAGTTTGGGGTTTGAAGATCAAGGTCACCGTTTTGGGAAGGAAATGGCAGTTGTGAAAGATTTAGGCTAAGGTCTGATAATCGAAAGCTCGTCTTATTTCCTTGCGAAAACAGGGCAGAAGGCAGGTTGAGAAATAATGGAATTTATGATTTTCTTATTTGTTTTCTTTCTTTTTCTGGCAATCAGTTCCATAATGAATGTGTTATTCAAGATGACGGAAAAGAAGCATTGGGGCATGTCACTTCTGCTGAGCCTGGTGCTGGCTGTCATAACAATTGCCATTTTGGGAATTAAATAGGAAGAATGAAGTCCGGGGAAGATTCCCGGGCTTTTTTATGTGTATAAAAACGTTTGGTCAACAAAAACTTTAAGTATCTTACAATGAAAAGGTGATGAAAAATGGATAATGAATATCAATTTGCAAATTTGTCCGACGGGGATCTGCAGCAGGTGCATAATCTGGAAAAGCGCTTAAGTGAGGAAAAGGGAGAAGAAGTCATTCTAATCGCTTATCATGACCAGAAAGAGAATCAAAAGGATTAAAAACGATAAAAAAACGCTTGGGAATCTTCTTTCCCAAGCGTCTTTATGTCTATCATTTATTTTTTATCTACAGGTTTCGCATCATATACTTCCACCTGAGGAGGGGCTGCAAAATACTCAGGCGCTTTTCCAGTAAATGATGTAAAGTGTTCAGTCTGGTTGTGGAACTTCACAGCGTCCATATCCTTCCACAGTTCCACCATAGTATAAGCCCCCGCTTTTTCTGTATCTTTTACAAGGTCATAAGAGAGATTGCCTTCTTCTGCTCTGGAAGCCTCAATCAGCGGAAGGATTTCAACCAGAAAATCATCTTCTTTATCAGTTTGTATTTGGAAGCCAGCATGAATAATGATCATGTTGCATTTCTCCTTTGTGAGTTATTTCCACTCCGTGATATCTTCAACAGGCAGGCGGACCGATTTGTAGCCTTGATCAGCAGCTTTCCCGATGGAGATTAGCATGACAGGATAGTAGCGTTCCTTGTCCAAATCAAAGGCTTCGGCAATGCGGTCTTTTTCATATCCGCCAATTGGATTAGTATCATAGCCATGGGCGCGGGCTGCAAGCATTAGCTGCATGGATACAAGACCGGCATCAATCAGGTTCATTTCTTTCTTTTGCTCGAATGTCATATTTTCTGCTAAAACTTTGATGGCTGGAACCTGCTTGTCTCTTACATCAGCAGGCATGTATCCTTTTTCAACAGCTGTATCATAAATTTTTTCAATAAACGCTTCACTTTTCATATCAACAAAGACGGCAACAACAGCTGCTGATGTCTCTACCTGACGTTGATTGAATTTTGCGAGTGGTGCCAGTGTTTCTTTGCCTTCTTGTGAATCGATTACTACAAAACGCCATGGCTGAAGGTTTACAGATGAAGGAGCTAAAGAGGCTTCTTCCAGGATTTGAGCCATTTCTTCTCTGCTGATTTTCACAGTTGGGTCATAATTACGGATGGAACGGCGGCCTGTGACGATTTCTTTATAGTCGTTAATAGTTGTTTTTATCATGATGAACTCTCCTTTATGTTTTTTCTGGATGAAAAAATTACATATTATCTACATTTTCCTGGATGCGAGTGAGCATATTTAATAGTGTGCTTCGCTCAAGCTCCGAAAAGCCGTTCAGGATTTTGGAAATAAAATGCTGCTTTTCTTCACAGTAAGCAGCAATCTTCGTTTTGCCTTCCTCAGTCAGGCTGACATAAGTAAAGCGGTTATCTTCAGGATTTTTCCTGCGGATCACCATGCCTTTTTCTTCAAGTTGCTTAAGATGTCTTGTGACAGCAGCATGATCGATATTCACTTTTTTCTGCAGCTCACGCTGTGTAATTTCTTCCGCTTCAAAAAGCTCCCGGAGAATCTCAAGCCGCGACTGGCTGATGCCTGTACAGCGTTCAAACTTCGGCATTGTCTGCTTACTGAGCTCAAACAGCCGGGCCGCGATTAATTCTTCTTCCTTTGAACATTTGAACACAGCATCCCCCGCCTTTTTAGATAATTGATAGGTCAATGATTGATATGTCAATTAATATACTGCAGAAATTTTTATTAATCAACCGTCCTGCTCATCTGCGGATATTTTTTTGTTTTTATTTATAAATTCATCTTACTTTTATATACGAATATGGTAATATAAGGTAAAGGTGAAGGGGTGAAGTCCTATCCAGCTTGCTCATGAAAAAGGTTTAATACCAAAGATATTCAGTCTAGGACTGATTTACGTGTTAAGCGTAATTCCCATCAGCATCATTTGCGTTAACTTCATTCATAAATTCTACTTTCATCCTCCATTCTTCCTGGCATTTAGCACCAATAAACTTTCATATGTAATTTTTAGTGCAGGATTTTTTCTTTTGTTCGCTGTGGTTGGGGTTTTTCTGTATTCCAGGGAAGTTAAGTCCTCAAAGCGGCTGACTTTAGCAGCTGGTTTCTTATTAAGCCTGTCTCTTCTCATATTCTATATGTCTTTCGATGTGTACACCTATGTGGATGAAAAAGGGATACATATAAATAGCGCATCAGATGTAAGAGCTATTGATAGTTATCCTTGGGAAGAGGTGGTTTCAGTCACCCAGCTAAACATGAGAGGGGTGCCGGCTCAGCTTGAGATTGTTTTAGAAGGGGATAAAAAAATTGTGATGAATTTGCATGCTGACTGGTATGCCAAGAGAAGGGCATTTTACGAAGTGCTGCACGAGTATGAAATTCCGCTTAATGGAGTAGAAAAATAAGTGCCTGTCAACTTATCAGGCACTTATTTCTTCAACTCATGTGTTCTTATTTATTGATCAATTTTAGCTGATCTGCGCTCTTGCTCTGCAAGGATTTCTGCATCTTCAGCATTATCCCGTGTCACCTTTTGAGTCAGAATGGACCCAACTGCAACCAGAAGCATGACCGCAATATAATAACCTTTCTCGTTGAGCTGCATTTCGGCATTATAGAGGCCGATTAGAAATAAACCAACACCGGCAATCAATGTAAAGTAGGCCAAAAATGTAAAAGCTGGCGTGTTTCTCCTTCTATACTTTTGCATAAGTTTCAATCCCCTTTTTTCATAACGTTCTTTCTCGTTTTCTCTTTTCATGGATGTAACATTTTATTCTTTATGAATTAAAATTATCCTTTTTTATGAAAAAATGCAACAAATATTCATGGGTGCTTTTTACTGTTTTTGGATTTTGTTGAAAATTCATATATTTAATAAGTGAAAAAGGTTAGTTTTAAACTTGTATTTTTCTAAGGAGGTACATATGTTAGCAAATATTGGTGTCCCAGGACTAATTCTGCTTTTACTTTTATTATTTATAGCAAGCGGGATATTTTTTGTTACTTGGCTGCTTAAGAAATAACGGAGATGAGGTGGCTGAAGTGCGCTATATTTTGTTAATTGCTGTAATAGGCTTGTTGGTCTTTATTCTTTTTCGGATGTTCAAGTTCAGAAGAGGCATCTCAAACAGCAACTTTACCCCAATCGATGACATGGACAATGGGCTGGCTAAAGGCAGCGGCAAAAAGCCTCATAAGATTGAATTGAGAAGTGAGATTTCATATGAAGTAACACCAGATAATAAGAGCAGACAAAACAAGTGAGGTTCTAAGTATAAATTTTAGGAGATTGATATGAAAGATTCTGAAGAATACAATAAATTATGAAAAATATTTAATTGGAGGGATATATTTGAAGAGAATTTCACTTTTGAGGACAGGTGTGCTGCTGATGGTCATGCTGTTCACATTGTCAGCCTGTTCTGAAAAAGAGGAATCGAGTGCGGAACACGATAATGAGCCTGCAGGTGAGGATAAGGTTATTTACTCTTTTGAACATCCAGAGACAAAACAGAGGTTCAAGATTGTTAATGCATATAAGCTATTCAGCGGTTATTTGGATAAAGTGGAAAAGGAGCAGAACAGCTCAAAGTATTCAATCTATAAAGATGAAGTCATTTCTCCTGTTTATGACGATTGTTTCAAAAGTGGCGAATACTTACATATGGCAGATTCCATCCTGGATAGTGAACCTGAAAGTCTTAAAGAAATAAAGGGTGTTATTGAAAAGATTGATGAAGATCAAACAAATAAGATTATTAGAGAAGCCCTGCTTAAGTCATCAGATATTTTACCGGGCAAGAAAGAAACGGCTGTTTGTGTATTTCCTGTTGAACTGTCGGAGGATACACCTCTTATGGTCAACGTTGGAGCCGGGAAAATAACTGTTTTCTATAATAAGTATTATACCGAGGAAACGATTAGGATGGGTATTGCTCATGAATACCATCATAGTGTTTGGACTGAAGAATATCTGGATGGGAATCTGGACTTTACAGTTCTGGATAATCTAATCTTTGAAGGAAAAGCAGTCATGTTTGAAAAGCTGGTTTATTCTGATCTTCGGCAGCTTACTTCCATTAATCAAAGTTTTAATAAAACCTATTGGTCCAAGATTGAAAAGGACTTAGATAAGGTGGACGGATATCGATCCAGCCAAATTATTATGGGCGGCGGTGAGCTTCCGCGTCATTACGGATACAGTGAAGGCTACAAAATGGTCGAGTCGTATCTCAAGCTGCATCCGGATACTGCACCGGAAGAGTGGACAGCCTTGAGAGCGGAAGAGATCTTTCAAGAGGGGCAGTATTTTAAAAATTATCAATAGCACTGAGGAGGAGTTATGGTGAAAAAAATGCCTTTTGAAAGACCGCTGCCTGATCGTTTATCCGGGCTGGAATTCATTTTCAAAGTGAATAAAGCACCATTTAAGAAGAAGGCCGCAGAACTGGAGATCAGGATACGTTTATGAAGCAAAAGACTGATGTTTTCCCATTAATGAACTTGATGAGCATAAGTTGTTCAGCTGTATTGTTCCTTGCAGCATATAATTTTATAGGGAATCTATTGCTTTTTCTCGTTTTCAGCATTCCGATTTTCTGGGCAGTGGTGAAATTGATTCATAATCCGTTTGTTAAAAGAAAATTAATAACTGCTGCTGAAAAGTTCAGCCTGAATACCCTATATATAGTTTATTTTATTTTGTATGCAGTTCTATTTAGCTCGGTGGCTAGTGGATAGGAGGCTTATGAAATGTGCTGATAAAAGGTCCGGAGTATGTTAGAACTGAAAATAAAGAACAATGGGCAATAAAACGGAAAATGGGAATGGTTTTGGCCATATTCCTGGCGGGAGCTTTGTTAGGATTGCTTGCAAAATATACGGACGGCACAATTTTGGGGTTAATTGGCTCTGGGCTTGGATTCTGGATAGCAGCAGCTTCTTTGCTTGCAGCCTGGAGCCGAACGCCAATGGTTGCTGGTCTGCATGTGTTAGTGTTCTTTTCTGCGATGCTGTCGGCTTACTATTTGTATTCTATGATTCTGTTCGGATTTTTTTCAAAGTCCCAATTTATCTATTGGGGGAGCATTGCGTTGCTTTCTCCTGTTTGCGGCTATACTGTATGGTTTGCGAGAGGGGCAGGGTGGCTTGCAGCGTTTTGTGCTGCTATGCCGATCAGCCTGCTTATTGGTGAAGGGTTCAGCTTTATCTATACTTACTCCATCCCAAAAGGATTTGTTTTGCTGTTAGCAGTGTTTTTGTGGATTGTTTTGCCTAAAAATCATTTTCAGCGCATAAGGGTTATTCCGTTCACGGCTGTTCTCCTATTTATAATCGAACGGTTTGGACTTCTTTCTATATTGGCTGGATAAAGAAGCAGGAGTGCGCGCTTAAAGGAGCATTTATGAAAAAACTAATACCATTAGCGATTTTGGGAGTACTGATTATCCTGCTTCATTCAACCCCAAACATGGCATTAAGAACCCACGTCTTTTTCAGCGGATATCCTGCAGCTGCCATCGGTTCAGGGATTATTGAAGACGACTTTCATAATGAGGTGGATCGGGATAGGTTTGCTGAGTTAAATGCTAAAGCTTATACATTAACGGAACCTCCTGTAGAAAAAGCGACTCAAGGAAAGTTGAGAAACTATTTAGTTAGAAAATATGGATTCATCTATTTTGCTGAATACTACGGTGAGGGTAAAATATACAGGGTAATGACCATGCAGGCTGATTGCAGCCCATATGATATTCCGTTCTTAACGAACATATAAATCCCGGCTTAAAGTAAAGAATCAAAGCCAATAATGTATAGGAAGCATCTGGTTGAAAGGGTGAGGATCATGACTTATGAAGAAATCATGCAAAGGCTTGAGGAGCTTGGTACAGAGCAGACGAAGAAGACTTTTATGAATCACGGGGCGAAGGAGCCTTTTTTTGGTGTGAGGGTTGGAGATTTGAAAAAGCTGGTGAAGTTTGTAAAGAAGGATCAAGAGCTGGCACTTCAATTATATGAGTCAGGGAATCATGATGCAATGTATCTGGCTGGACTATCTGTCAATCCGAAGCTAATGACAAAAGAGACTTTACAGGGATGGGCTGAAAAGGCATATTGGTACATGGCTGCGGAGTATACAGTTGCCCAGGTGGCCGCGGAAAGTGAGTATGCTCTTGAATTGGCCCGGGAGTGGATCAAATCTGAGGATGAAATGGTTTCGGTCTGCGGCTGGAACACGTATTCAAATTATGTATCGATTACACCTGATAATGAGCTTGATATAAGTGAAATAAAAGCATTATTGACACAAGTTAAAAATACCATTCATGAAGAAAGAAACCGAGTAAGGTATGTGATGAACGGCTTTGTTATCTCAATAGGCACTTATGTACCTGAATTGAATGAAGAGGCAAAGAAAGTTGCTGAACATATCGGAAAAGTGCATGTGGATGTCGGAAAGACAGCCTGTAAAGTGCCTTTAGCCAAGGAATATATTGAAAAGGTGGAATCAAAGGGACGGGTCGGGCTTAAGCGGAAGACTTGTATATGTTGAGGTAAACAAAAGACTGGGGAAAATACGTCGAAATAAACTAATACAGCAGATTTTGGTGAGTGAGAAGCTGGTCTGCACGTCAAATGAGCTCAAAAGGCATGCTTTTGAGCTCATCTGATTTTTATTGAGTTTTCGTTTCTGAATATTCTTTTTCCGTCCCATCTGGGAAATTTACTTCCAATTCGAATTTTTGGTAATTGTCTTCTACTGAAAATGCGTTCTTTACCTGGTTAATGACCTCTTGATCTTCTGTATTTTGATCAAACGACAGCCCCTCAAAAATGGGAGTCAGCTTCTCCATCGCTTCATCCGATGTTAAATTCTGATCAGCAAGGTCATCCTGATATGCCGCCTCCATTCCGTTTTTTTCATTTTCATAATCCACATCAATGGTTTTATTGTCCTTGTATTCCACCTCAAGATCGAAATTCGTAAAATTAAATGCAGCCTCATCGGAAGTTTCTTTATTTTGATTTTCAGCAGGTGCATTTTCAGGCGGATTTTCTACTTTGTCATCATTGCAGGCTGTAAGCAATAATGCAGATAGAGATGCCGAGATTATAAGATTCAGTTTCATAAAGTCCTCCTTGGTCATGATGTTGATTTTAGTGTACCCAAAATTTTACTGAACCAATCTGTTAATAAATCTGAGGGGTATTTTGGTATAATAAGGAAAGGGTCAGGAGGGTAACCAATTGGCATCACACACAGATGAAATGGGGAAATGCAGTGTATTGGATAGCCATTTTCATATATTTCCTTTTAATAGGCAGTGCTTTTTGGCTGGAAAGGCTGCTGGAACGGAAGTTTAATATCCCAAAGAAGCGGGAGTATACAAAAAGGTTTAACAAACAGCAAACGGTAATAGAGTCGTTAATCTTCGTTGTATTTTTTTTTGGATGCATATTGGCAAGTATTACGGTTGAAGAGAACGGGGTACAAACTCCGTTAAATCCGATACCCTCTCATCTTTGGATGGCGTTACTTGTAATGGTTATAGGCGGATACAGAGGGTATATGATCAGAAAATTTGCAGGCCATTCTAATGAACATATAATGGAATTTGCTTTTGCAGTTTGGTGCCCCATACTGATTGTGATTGCTTATCATGCAACTGTTGCATATTTTTAATAGAGAAGGAGATAGATGAATGGAGAAACAGCAGGCGGGATTTGGCATAAGATTTGCAGCAGATTTTATTGATACTCTAATACTTACAATACCCATTTCAACGGTGTTCTTTCTGATAGCGGGAGATTCACCGTTTAACTGGATGATGGGATGGACCTGGCCAATCATCTATACTATCTATTTAACACTCGTTCCCCTTGTCTGGAGCGGTTATATTATTGGGAAGCGCATTTTTAGGATTAAGGTTAGAAGGATAGATGAAGAAGGCCTAACGTTGAAAACGATGGTTCTAAGAGAAATTATCGGTAAATTTCTATTGTCTAATGTGACGTTTGGTATATCAACATTAGTCAGTATGTTTATGATTATATTTAGAGAAGACAAGAGGGCAATTCATGATCTGATTGCCGGGACTTATGTCAGCAGAGAACAGGTATAGGATGATAGCAAATTATAGTTAAAGAAAACAAGCTTTCAGTTTCTTACCAATTTACATTTTGACTAGCTAATTATAAAGAGAGGCAATCTACATGAAACTGTATAATAAACCGATTAAAGCATATCTCCCTAACGATTTAACTGCTGTTGAGGAACATGACGGTGAACTCACTTATTTTTTTAAAAAGGGCTATGTGACAGTTCTTGGTGAATTTGAATGTGAGAAGTATGTTGGAGGAACAGCTTGTATTATTCTTAATCAGGAAGAGGTTATATCTATTGGAAAAGAAATGCTGCGGTTTGTTGACGATGAGTGATTATGAGGACAAACAATGTTTTCGTATGTGAATGGTGTACTTTAAATAACGGGTGCCTAATCCCAAATCTGCTGCTGGCTTGGTTCCGGGCTATGAGGATTTCTGAAGATGCCTGTATACCTAGATATACAGGCATTTATTATATATTCACAGCATTTTTCAGTGCTTTCCGGGCTGTCATCGCTTTCCATAAACCAAACCCTATTAACGCTCCGATAATATTTAGAATAAAGTCATCAATATCCAAACTGCCTCTTCTTGTGACCAGCTGGATAATCTCCACACTAACAATCATTACACTCATGGCAAAAGCAAATGGTTTAAGCTTGTTAAGCCTTTTAATAAAATAGGGCAGGAAAATTCCCATTGGCAAAAATGCAGCCACATTGCCGGCAAGGTTTTTTATTGGAATGATTAGATTCATGCTTTCATTGGCCATAGCCAATAGATACCCTTCAATGGTTTTAAAAGGCACCAGGTTTGAGGACTGCTTCATATATTCGATTAATGGCATGTCTGACCAGAATCCTCTCGACATGAAAAAAAGCAGTATCGTTAATACAAGCAAGTAAAAAAGAAAGCTTATTCCCATGAGTAATCTCATAATTTTCTTCATCTTTATCTCCCGCAAAATAGAGTCTTTGATAATAGTAATATAATTTTTCCATATTTTATTCAAGAGATTAAACCTGCCAGCTACTATAATGAGTCTATCGCAGTACATAAGGGGGATGTAATGAAAAAGAACTGTTGGTAGACTGCTGGCTATGATTCTGCAAAAGCTATCTCCTGATACAGCATATAATAATGTACCCCTTTGAGAATGGAATAGTACTTTGGTAAATTGTTGGTTAATTATTTGTTAGTTTACGATATTATTAAGCTATAGAAGTTCTTAAAATGTAAAAGAAGAGGTGTGCAGTGTGGGAATAATGCTTGGTCTGGTTCTGGTCATCTTAATTTTTGCTGTGGTTGCGACTTTGCTGCTGACAGGCAAGGCTGATGAGAACTACGAAAGTTCAACAAAACAGAACACAACCAATTTAACCTTAATATATGTGGTTATTATTTTTATCGGATTAGCTGCTCTTGGCATTTATATTTGGCGGATTTAGATACAGATGAAGATTGGGCAGAATCCTTTATTTCGCTGACTTGTATGCCTCATCGGGCAGATGTAGAAATTTAAACACGTTCAAGCAGTTCCACGGCCATCAGCGCCGGTTAAAATCAAGAAAACGCCTGGATCCTTAGTGGTTCAGGTTTTTTTATGCCTGCAGGACGGACGTGATTACGTGCCACTTACCGTCCCCATCCGGCGTGTCGCCTTTATGCTGGTGACAAATGGAAATTAGCCACCTATACTAAATCTATAAAGTTTAGAGAGGAGGAGCCAGCTGCATGAAAATCCTGCTAGACATCGATCCGCACAATGAAGAAACCTCTGTGACTATCCATTGTAAAGAAATCACCCCTGCCATCCAGGAAATCCTCGAGTATCTCAAGAAGAATGATACCGGCTTAATTGTCGGGAAGGATGGAGAGAACCAGCACTTATTTAAGCCTGATGAAGTCCACTACTTCCGATCAGAAGGCGACGCAGTTACAGCAGCCACTTCAGAAGGAATTTTTAAGGTGAAAGAAAAATTGTATGAACTTGAACAATCTCTCCCATCCCACAGGTTTATCAGGATATCCAAGTCTGTCATAGCCAACCTTTACGCCATGAGCCATTTCGAGCCATCTTTTAACGGAACACTATGTGTCCACTTCAAATCAGGGGAGAAGGAGTATGCTTCACGCCATTATGTCGGCCGGATAAAAGATATATTGAAAATGAACAGGAGGGAAACAAAGTGAAAACATTTTTGTTTCGAAGCATGATTGGCATATTATTTGGGGGATTCATTGCTACAGCGGCAGCCATTTGTTTAGTTTCTTTTGGCGATCAATCTACATTAGACGGACAGCTTTTTATTAAAAATGCATTGGGTTCAATTTTTTGCGGCTGGCTGTTTACCGTCACTCCACTTTATTTTGAAATTCGCTCCCTTCGCCTGCCTATGCAGACAGCGCTGCACTTTCTGACGGTCACGATTGTCTACTTCGCATTAGGTCTTTTTATTGGCTGGATTCCTCTTAGTGTCACCCACTTTTTCATATACCTGGCAATTTCAGTTTTAATTTATTCAATTATGTGGGTGGGTTTTTATCTGTACTTTAAAAACGTATCAAAAAAGTTAAATGAAGATTTGGAATGCATTGAGTAGAATGCTAGGAGGATTCGAATGGAAAGCGTCATTTCTGTTAAAAATTTATCTAAAAATTTTGGTGCCACCCGGGCAGTGAAAAACCTTTCTTTCACTGTTTACAAAGGTGAGATCTTTGGGATTATCGGGCCAAACGGCGCAGGAAAAACGACAACACTTGAAATACTTGAAGGAATTTCTATTCCAAGCGGGGGAGAGGTCGAAGTGCTTGGACTTGTGCCAAGCAAGCAGCTCCGTGAATTAAATAAGAAAATCGGCGTGCAGTTTCAAGCCACATCGATTCAGAAGAAAATGAAAGTAAAAGAAGCGCTGGATCTCTTTTCTTCCTTTTACGAAGGTCAGACGCAAAAAGACTATTTAATAGACTTGCTTGATTTAAACGAAAAAATGAACGTAAAGTTCGATGATTTATCAGGCGGCTGGAAACAGCGGGTAACGCTTGCCTTAGCCACCCTGCATGAACCGGAAATCCTTTTTCTCGATGAACCGAGCATGGGACTGGACCCTTCAGCAAGGAGAGAAATGTGGTCTTTGATCAGGCTGTTAAGAGATAGGGGCAGCACCATTGTGGTAACCACACACTATATGGAGGAAGCTGAGCAGCTTTGTGATCGGGTGGCAATGATCTACAGCGGTCAATTGAAAGCCCTGGATACACCACATGAATTGCTGAATGAAGGGACAGCAGACTGTCTGGCCTTTAAGAGTGCAGGACTTAGCCGTGAATATCTGCAATCCCTCCCTGGTGTTGAACGAGTTGAAAATAATCTGGACGAATACAAAGTGTACTGTGATGATCAGCAGACAACAGCTTATCACATTTTCACTCACTGCCAGGAAAAGGGGATAACTCTATCGGACTTCAAGTTTGAGAAGGGATCACTCGATGATTTATTTGTCCAATACGTAGAAAAGGAGAAAATCGGATGAACGCAATCGTAAAACTTGCCGGTCTTGAAACGAAAATGTTTTTTAGAGACCGTCTGAGCGTGTTTTGGACGTTCCTTTTCCCGGTAGTGATGATTTGGCTGTTCGGTTCCATGTTTGTCGGGAACAACATGAGCCAAAAGGCTTTTGCGGAATATTTTGTTCCTTCATGGATAGGCGTCAACATTGTAACCACATCCTTTTTTACACTCGGAACCGTTTTGACCAATTACCGGGAAACAGGTGTATTGAGAAGGTATCAGTCAACACCGCTGCAGCCATGGAAAATCCTCGCCGCCCATACCTTTCAAGGGACCGTTATCTTTGCCATATCCGCTTTGCTTCTCATGGTCTTTGGCATGCTTCTTTATGACCTTACTCTGCCGGTTTATATCGGCAGTACGCTGTTATCATTGCTGATCAGCATCCTTGCTTTTTTTCCGTTTGCTTTATTCCTGACATCGCTGGCTAAAAATACACAATCGGCAGCAGCAATCAGTTCACTGTTTCTGAACCTGATGCTTTTCCTCTCAGGAGCGACCTTTCCGCTTGAGATGATGCCGACGGTTCTTCAATACGCAGCTAAAGTTCTTCCGCTTTATTACGTGATTCAATTGCTGAGAGGGACATGGACGGAAGCACCTATTACAGAATATGGATTTGAGGCGGCTGTACTGATGGGGATTTCTATTGTGTCTGTTGTTCTTGCAGTGAGGTTCTTTCGGTGGAGCGGGAAATAAAAAATATCTTGGTGCCCTAAGAAATTAGGGCTATTTTATTTTGGTGTTTATAAATATTATTAATATTATAGAAGAAAGTGTGGTAACGAAGATGGAGATCTATCAAGCTTCACTGGATGATTTAGAAGGAGTGTCCGCTTTATTTAATTTATACCGTGTGTTTTATAAACAAGCAGCGAATACAGAAGCGGCAGCTGGGTACATAAAAGAACGCTTAACAAAACAAGATTCTGTCATATTTGTGGTGCGAAATGAAGGTAAGTATCTTGGCTTCACTCAGCTTTACCCGACTTTTTCATCAATATCTATGAAAAAGGCCTGGATCTTGAATGACTTGTATGTTGATGCAGAGGCGAGGAAGCAGGGAATAGGGGAAAAGCTTATAGACAAAGCGAAAGTGCTTGCTGATGAAACAGGGGCGGTGAGTATCATCCTCAGTACTGCTCCTGATAATTCCTCTGCTCAAAGTCTTTATGAAAAAATGGGATTTAAGCGTGATGAACAATTTTATCATTATGAATTGAATACAGCTGAATAATGCTGAATAAGGGCTTTCAAATAAGTAAATTCGAAAGCCCTTTTTGTATATAAGAGGTCTTGACTTTTTTAACTGTAATGATTATCATTACAGTATATCCTTTGAGGAAAGAAAAAAAGTTACTCTTGAATATTAACTGTAAAAAAAAATATTACATTTATAAAATATCATTAACAATCGAGGGAGTGTTTTTAATGGTGAATTTATTTTTATCATCCAGCTGCGGTTCCTGCCGAAAAGCACGTGCGTGGCTTGAGGAACATCAAATCGAATATGTGGAGCGGAACATTGTAACTGAGCCGCTTACAGTAGATGAAATAAAATCAATTCTTCGCCTTACTGAGAATGGGACTGAGGAGATTATTTCAACTAAATCAAAGGCTTACAAGGAACTGAACGTGAATATAGATTCCATGCCGCTGAAAGAGTTATATCAATTAATTATTGATAACCCGCAAATGCTGCGCAGACCGATTATTCTGGATGAAAAAAGACTGCAGGTCGGCTTTAACGAGGATGAAATCCGCAGCTTCCTTCCGCGGAAGTTTCGTACGTTTTCATACAATGAACTGCAAAGATTGGCTAACTAGACAGCGCCAGGCTGTGAATTCTTGACAAGCTAATCTGTAAAACTTAACATTACAGTATGACAGCAGAAAATATAGGAGGCCGGCCATGAATAGCGATTTTACTCTTGCCATTCACAGTCTAACTTATCTCGCTCTGCAGCTGGATCGCATGTCAACGAGCGATGTGATTTCTGAAAGTGCAGGTGTCCATCCGGTCCGCATCCGAAAAGTCCTGAGTTTATTAAAAAAACATGGATTTATTAAATCAAAAGAGGGAACGGGCGGCGGATTTATTTTTGCCCGGGATTTAAGTGAAGTGAATCTTTGGGATATTTATAAGATTACATCTGAAGGTGCCCTTCAGCCGAAGTGTCCGGATTCAAATGAAGCGTGTGTAGTGGGGGCGAATATGCAAAGAGTTCTGATCAGCATCTTTTTAGGTGCAGAGGAACATTTGGGTGAATATTTGAAGCACTATACCTTAAAAGATATTGTCGATCTCATCCATAAAGAAAAATAATTGGGAGCTTTCAGGCTTTCAGTAGCTTAAATGTAATAAAAAATGTTACAGTTTCAAAAAACTCTTCGAAGAAGGTGAATTGAATGATGGCCAACCATAAAGCCATTTTAAAAACGGGAGATTGGATTAAGGGGAAATCCCGAGAAGGGGAACTGATCATTGGCTATATCGAGAACCTTGAAGAAGGAATTATTAAGACAAAGGTGATTTCGAGTGATAATAAAACCATTGAAGGCAAAATCATTCCGTTGCAGAGCAAGCAGGTTAAGAAAATGCCGTCGGCAAAAGTGGCCAACAAGGAACAAATTCATTTTCTCATTGATCTTGCTCTTTCCACTGGAGATGAAAAATGGTTCTTTGAATTGACCTCGAAGCTGAACTCAATGAGAGAGCTTGTGAAAGGTGTTAAATAAAGGCTGTTTTCGCAAAGTTTGTTGCT
>NZ_NPDG01000133.1:0-39214 GCF_002272225.1 Bacillus sp. 7894-2 | reverse complement strand
TAAATAAATTCAGGGAAGTGCCTGTGTCAGTCTGCTTATCAGCAGGTGGGTGCAGGCACTTTTTTATATTTATATTATCCGGCATTCTTTTGCAGTAGGGCTGTCCATACGTTTTCTGACTATCCCTGTAAGCATTAGTTCTGCGTGGAAATAACCGTATTGTGTACTTCCTTGTCTGCAGGTCCTCATCACGTCATCAAGAAGTGAATATGCCTTTTCTGTATTTCCGATTAAATAAGCCAAAATGGCTTCGCTTCTTTTGTAGCTGACCTTATCTATTGCCGACATCTGTTTATGCAGGTTTTTTATTAAAGTAAGATCGGGTTCTGGTGACAGGAATGAGTCGATTTGCCGGATATGTGAAGCAAACTGCAGACGGAATTTTGTTTTGCGATTTATAGGAAGTTCTTTGAATGCTGCAATTGACTCTGAGGCTTGCTCATAATGGCCATTCATGAGGTGGTAGTAGAATAGCAGGAATGCGGTTGTCATGGCCTCGGGTGAAGCTTCTGTTTTATATGCTTCCTGGATTAACTGTTCATCCCAGTCGCTTGGGCTTCGCGGTGACATCATTTCTTTTAATAAGATAAGCCCGGCGAGATAGGTCTCTGCCTTTTTGCCGCCTTTATGCAGAAGGAGAAAAACACTGCCATCCGAGTTAAACGTCCCTTTAAAGGGGATGGCGGTTGTAAAAAAAATGGCCAAGTTCAATGCTGTAAGCATCATAGCCATCTCGGCCTTTGTTACAGACCAATAGAATAGACTGATTATAAATGCAAGTAAAGTAAAAAGAGGACCGCCTGCAACGAACCATTTGTGTTTCTTAACCATTTTCGTTAAGTCAATTTCAGAAGGCAAACAGCTGGCCAATCCACCAAAGGCAATCCAGCTTTGGTTTGGTACTATTTTTAAAGCAGGGTTCTTTTCGATTGTGACAGGCCCGACTGTCAAAAATAAAAATCTGTAGCCTGCAAGCTTTCCGCCAATGACATGGCCGAGTTCATGGATAAAGAGAACGATAAAAGCACTTCCGGCCACTAACCCAATGGAGAAGGATTTATCTGCATGGGAAGTAAAAGAGAAGCCCATTAAGAGAGCAATGCCTAATAAGCACGTATGAAAAGGTGTAAAAATTTTACTCATTGAAAACTCTCCTTTAGTTTTTGCTGAGTTTTTGTGCTTTTAACAGCTGTATGAAGATCGCCATGGATGTCATAAGCATCGGGATAAAGAAAACAATAGAGATAAAGAATCCTATTTTGCCTGCCAGATGGAGGGATCCGTCTGCCAATTTCATGAATGCAAGAGTAATAATCGTTAACAGGAAGAAGGCAATAGTTACTATGTATACGGGTTTAGACGATCGTTTTACCTGATCTGTTTTAGATGCGGCATCACTATAAATAGGCGGTGTGCCGGGAGCTGCTTTAAACAGATGAATTCCTGTATGTGAGCAGACATGTTTCCAGCCGGAAGATGCAAATAATTCATAGTATTCCTCTTCGTCTTCTGGTGTTAATTCATAATAGTCGATACTGAATATCACATCTTTCGGGTTGGACTTCGTAAATGTATACAGGCCGCCTTTAAAGGATTCTGCCATCCACCCTTCTGCAGCTTTTTCCCTCAGCATCCGTAAATCCTTTTGTTCAAAAAAAGCGAGTCCATTTGAAATTTTATATGTTTTCTTCATTGTACTCTCTCCCTTTATTCAATCCATCTTCCGCAAAGTGCACCATCGTTTTTCTCCTTTCAATGTCAGTTCGAAGAATTTCACGGCCCTTTTCTGTCAGTACGTAAACCTTCCTCCTCGAGTTGGTATCATCGAATGGCTCAACATACTCCTGTTTGATCAGCTTTTTGATAATGGTATATAGAGAAGCCGGCCCAATATTCACCTCGCCATGTGTTATCTCTTCAACAAGGCTCATCACTGCATAGCCATGCCGTGGCTCAGTAAAGGCGGCCATAATATAAAAGACGGAATCAGTTAATTGTTCTAAAGATTTCATTCCAGCACCTACTTTATATCACTTTAGGATATATCTAAAAGTAATATATCATAAAGTGATATAAAAATTCTATAAAAATTTCCAATTTTATTTGAAGGAAGATGAATATTGGTTTTTAATATGTATTAGGAAGGTATTTAAAAATTTTGTAGCGGAGCAGGAGGATAGTCTTTGATAAAAATACTACGAATAGTTTTGTCTGTTGTTATTATTCCGTTAGCACTTTATATGTTAATTACTCATAACTTTGAGTGGATGCCCTTTAATTTGTTTTTGTTAAGCTTGTTTGTGATGGTGATAGGGACGGATGAGTTTATGAAAGGCAGAAAGCAGTATGGGGTTCTAAATTTTGCTGTTTCATTTTTTATTGTCTTTGTTGCTTTTTACACTTGGTGAAAAGGTCGCATGTGAGTGATCATTGCAAAATTCTTTTTAAAAGGGATGATTTTATATCAAATACAATTTCAGTCAAATGCTGGCAAGAAAAATAATAACTGCATCTATAGCAGGGTCTTTGTTCGCCATTATGTTAGGTCTGATTGCAGCGGATCCGTTTGCCGGAGAAGTTAATTCAACTGGCGAGTATTTTCATGGAGTTATGTTATCCATTCCCTTCTTTCTTCTGTACAGCTTCCCGGTGATTTTGGTTTATGGCACAGTAACTTCTTTCATTAGTGACTGCATAGCCTTATTTATATCAAATCATACAATCAGGAGACTGGAATTTTATATTTCCTTACTCCTTCATTTGCTTTTTGGATTAAGTTTGCTTGGATTAAGTTTAGCTGCAGCTGTATTGTTTTTTGTTACGGATATTGTTTTACGCCGTAAACAAATCGACGGCTGGGGAAATGCTTTGAAATCTTTAGGTTTGCCGGTTTTCATCTGGATTGTGTTTATGGGTGGTGTGTATCTTATGGATATTGGTGGAATTTAAGGTGTATTGTCCGAGTTAGCCTGTGTTTGTCAGAACACAACGGAATCTCAAGATGCACATTTCACAATACACCATTCCCTCTATTGCCCATAAACTGAAATCGGGGTGATGAATATGTTTAGACTAAGCCAAAAAGATATAGAAGCCTATCATCAAAAATATTTCCGCCCGTCCTGCTTAAGAGCGTTAAATCTAAGGTTTAGCAACTGGGATTTCTTTGCTCCCTTCTATGACAAAACTCACGACCAAATCAAGGTTCCTCCTCAATTAACCTTAACCCCTGAAGACACGGTTCTCAACTACTTCAGTATTTTACGGGAAGCTGAAAATATATACGGCAGAGGGTGCGGCACTATAGGCCAGGCAAAACTTCCATTTCCAATTGCTTATAACTTTTTGTCTCAGGAATACCAGAATAAATTAAGCTATGAAGGGTATGTTCAAACGTTTTCCGGGATAGGGCATACAAGTTTAATAAAGTTATGCCGAGTTCCAGATAGAAGGCGGGGAATTAGATTCTTTTATGAAATTGAAACGATTGTAGGGGCTGAAAGCAAGAATGCTGAGTACTTTGGCTACTCTTATGGTTTTATCACTCTTGTAAAGGAACAGGAGGGTTTTCGGATTTCTGAGATGAGCAGAATAGAGGAGGATTTTCTGTGTGCGCCTTATCATGGATGGAACCATGTTGGGGAAGCTGTTGTTGAGGTGGAGTATGGACATTGGTGCCATTTAATAGAGCATATTTACCCAACGATTAGAAATGAGTACATTAAGAGCATTTATTTTCATGGTAAGGACGGAGCGGATTATTGCATTATCTTTGCGGAATTAACCAATGGGACCGACATAGAAATCGCCCAATTCCGTAAAGCGGGAAATGCGGAGTGGAAGCAGGTATACATGAAGCCGGAAGAAGAGTGTGTAATGGATTAAGGGAAATTGTAATTAGTTTGATCATTAGATTCAAGCTGTTGGATTACAGCCTTAAGGAATGTGAATACCCCCACAAAATGTGGGGGTCATGTTCACCAAATATAAGCGCCTTCACATGTATTGGCCTTAGGCTCATAATAGCAATGTTTTTTAAATTGTCCGGAGAACGGCTGATCGTACCATGTTGGCGGACATGCAGCGTACGGATTGAAATACCATAGAGCAAACTTGGAAGGGTGCTGTCTCCAAAAGTCTAAGGTTTGTTTGGCCAATCTCTTTTCCACACCTCGTGCCCTGTTGTAAAAGACATTCCCTTTTTGTACAGCTTCAAAAGAATAATTTCCTCCCTGCACCTGGAAAATGACTTGCCGGATGGTCCTTAAGCCTTCAAAATCGAGGCAATTAGCTTTTCGGCGGTTGACGATTACATTCCCAACCATCAGCATCCCCAGTTTTCCTTCACCTTCGGCCTCTGCTCTCATCATCCTGGCCATTAAAGCCACATCGCTGTCGGTATATTGCACTCTTGGCACTTTTTATCACCTCTAAAGGAATTGTATTAAGAAATTCTGCAAACATGTTAACCCAAGAAAATATTAATTAGGGGTGCAAACTGCATCGCGTTCAGCACCCCCTTATTAGATATATAAATATTAGAGTTAATAAGTCTGCTAATTTATATGCTATGTCTGTTAGAGAAATGCGGAAAAGTAAAACATTGGGTGAAAAGGGACAAGGGGACAGGTATTCTGTCCCGAACTTTCAACTAGGACGAGGAACCTGTCCCTCTGTCCCGCTCTTGAACACTGGTGCAGGAATCCCCATTGGTGTTTTTCCAGGCTTGGTTTTAAGTGCCGAGAATAAGAAACAGCCCTCAATGACAATGATGCTTCCGGTGGCTTGTATCCAGTTCATGACCTCTCCCAAGAAGATAAAAGCTAAGATGGCAGTGAAAATCGGATTAAAGTTTAGGAACAGGCCTGAAGTGCTTGCTCCAAGCTGGCTGATCCCGATGTTCCAGAGCACCATGCATAGGACTGTTGAAATTAGTCCTGTATACAGAATGGATAAAAGAAAGGAAGCAGTGACATCTGTAACAGTGAAATCAGCAGTTCCAAATGGCAGGAGCACCAGGAGGCCAAATATGCCTGAGTAAAGAATGGACATCATTGGTGAAACGAAAGACATGGCCCATTTGCTGCAGACTGAATAGATTCCCCACATGCCGACTGCAGCTATCATATAAAGATCTCCGATATTAAACTGCAGTAAGACCAGCATTTCCAGGCTTCCTTTTGAAAGGACCAGCAGGACGCCAAACAATGAAACGAACATGGACATGAGCTGCAGAGTGTTTATTTTTTCTTTGAGAAAAATGAAAGAGAAGGCAGCAATGGAAAACATATTTAATGTAGAGATTAAACCAACGCTGGTGGCCGATGTTTTTTCCAGTGCCATGAATTGCAGTGCCTGAAATAAAGCTACCCCCGTAATACCCATCAGCACTAATGGCAGGATGGCATTTTTCGGCGGCAGGAGCCGTTTCTCTTTATGCCAGACAAGAGGAACGAGACAGATAATGGCAATGGTCCATCTTAAAATGGTTAAGGTAATAGGAGATGCGTGGTCCACAAGCGTTTTTCCAACAATAAAATTTCCGCCCCAAAGTAAGCTTGTTAATAAAAGGAGAAGATAATATTTCACGTCATTTAGCCCCTTTTCAGAGCCATTGTGCACAATGACATTGTTTATATGAATAAGTTTAACATTTTTTATATTAAACAAAAGATAATTTTGTATAATAAAGTTAATTCAAAATAATTAAAAGTATATTAGATTATTAATATAAAAAATTCAGTTTTGGCATGTGATTTGAAAAGGATTTGGAATAATTGAAAAGGGTGGATGGACAGTGGAATCGATTGTAAGTAGGGTACTGGATCACCTGGATATAAAAATCTTGGATTTGCTTCAAAAGGATGCGCGGATTAGCAACCTGGAACTGTCGAAAAGGGTGAATCTTTCGGCTCCGGCTGTGCATGCGAGAATTAAGAGGCTGGAAGCGGAAGGGTATATCCAGGAGCATGTCGCTATTCTAAGCCATGAGAAGCTGGGCTTTGATTTATTATGCTTCGTGTTTATGAGCACCAATATGCACCAGGCGGAAAAACTGGCATCTCTTGAAAGGACGCTGGAATCCATGAAGGAAGTTTTAGAATGTCATTGTTTAACAGGGGAGTATGATTATCTATTGAAAGTGGCGTGCAAGGATCGCAAGGGGCTGGAGATGTTCATCAGGAAGCTGAATGAATTGGGGATTACGAAAATACAGACCAGCCTTGCGCTGAGGGAAATAAAAGATTCGACAGTGCTGCCGATTCAGGATTAGAATATTTTATGGTAAAATTGAAACCTTTTCCAGAAAAAAACGTAGAATCTGGAAACAAAGTTCAGGAGGGATTAGGTTGACGAAAAAGCTCGCGCAGCTCCAAACCCGTTATTATGTACTTTTTGGCGCAGCAATTGGTTCTGTGATCGGATTAGTGGCTTATGTGAAAGATTGGATTTAAGCGATGGACGGGCAGCCGATTAGCTTTTCTGTATAAGGGGTATTCTTGTCTGTGTTTAAAACAAACATAATCAGGAAAAATACATATAAGTACTTGTGCAGGGGAGGAAACAAAAATGCCATATGATAAACTAAGCGATCTGCCAGACTCCGTTAAAGACAATCTTCCACATCACGCCCAGGAAATCTTTAAGGAAGCGTTTAATTCTGCAAGTGAAGAGTATGACGAAGAAGAAACGGCCTTTAAGGTAGCTTGGAGCGCAGTGAAGAAGAAATATGAGAAGAATGATGATGATAAATGGGTTGAAAAGGAAGAGTAAATAGGTAAAAGGTGTCCTTGTTTGGGGACACCTTTTTTCAATCTTCTTCCGCTTCATTCTCAACATATTTCTTCAAGTTCTGGTATTGCTCTTCAAACACAAATTTAGCCGTCCAGCCTAAAAGTTTGGTTGTCAGCTTATAAAAGAGGCTGCTCGGAATCAGGCTTGCTTCTACAATCAGGCGCGTCCCGTCATGCTCCCTTGATAAGAGGTACCTTGAAATGCTTAATCCTTCTTTGGAATGGGAGTGCATAACCACTTTATAGGGAGCCTCATATTCGATCAGCTCGGAATCAATTTTGATGATTTTTTTATCCAGTTTCTGAACGGTGACAAACTTGGTCCCAGGCTCCGGGACTGGTTTATTTTCCTCATTGTCATAAATATTTTCGATCAGCATGGTATTCCAGAGCTTTATTTTTTCATCATCATCCACGTATTTAAAAACCAGATCAATGGGGGCGTGAATGACATCTTCATATCTGTAGACCAGTATTTCTTTCATTTTAAAATCCTCATTTTCTATTTAATCAAAAGCATCTTACTAGTTTTTTCGGCAATGCTTGCTGGAATTTAATAAAGGGAAAAATATTGTAAATTTTCTGAAACCAACCAAACCCTCATCCGTATATAAAAATAAGGGGTGATGGACATGTCAGGAATAATTATTATGGTTTTGCTTCTTATTATCGTGATTGGTATTAGTGGTTCCAAACCATCAAAACGTACTTATGATAGCGGGGATTCCTCCTCCCATCATTTTATAGGAGATTATAGCAGCAGCTCGGATAATTGTAGTAGTTTTGGAGGAGATGGAGGCGGCTGCGGTGGAGGCGGTGACTGAATAAGATAAGGTCCGCAACAGAGCTGTTGTTCATAGAGTGCCTCCTGATTTAAGGGGGCACTTTGATTATTCAAGGCAGGATAAAGGAGAAAAGGCTGCAAGGGAGAGTTTAATATGTTTAAAGTCCAGATAAGAAGACCAAAGGCAGTGGATAGAGAAGAGCTGGACCAATTCTTTAGAACAGTGATTACCGATACATTTCATAAAGAAGGTATAGGGGATCTGCACGAAGACAGGGAAAAAGAGATAGAAGCCAAGAATAGTTATCTGCAGCATGATCTGTTAAGCGGCGGCAAAGATAGATTTTTTTTAATTGCCTTAGCTGGTGAGAAGATTATTGGAACGATTGAATACGGCCCTGCAAGTGAGCTCATAAACAAATGTACAGAAGGAGCACTCGGCGGTCTTTATGAAGTGGGAACAGTATTTGTACATCCTGACTATCAGAATTCAGGCATAGGCAATCAATTGCTAACTGAAATGTATTTAACTCTAAAGAATAAAGGTGTGGAAGAGTTCTGCCTGGATTCAGGCTATAAACAATCACAAAAGATATGGGAAAAGAAGTTTGGAGAACCGGATTATTTGTTTAAGAATTATTGGGGGGACGGGGCTCATCATATGACTTGGCGTGTCAGGGTTCATGAGTTGTTTTCTGTATAATGAGCTTATGTGAAAAAAGAGCCTCATCATGAAGGCTTTTCTGCTGTTTCGGCACTGTGAGATGAATTTAATACAATGATACCCCCAATAATCAGCATGATGCCGGCTATCTTAAGGCTGCTGAAAGCTTCTCCCCAAATAATGGCGCCTATCAAAGAAGTTAACGCAGTCCCTGCCCCAGACCAAATGGCGTAAGCCAGGCTTAATGGAACGGTTTTAAGACATAATGATAAGCAATAAAATGAAAGTGCATAGCCAAATACGACTCCTGCAGATGGGAGGAGCATAGTTAATCCATCCGACAATTTGAGCATGGTAGTGGCAAAAATCTCTCCAGCGATTGAAATTGTTAAGAATACATAACCTCTCATACTATTGGCCTCCACCGCTATTCAATAAGATGACGCCGCCGACTATCAAAGCCAATCCCAGAAGCTTTTTGCCATTTACATTCTCTTTGTAGATAAAGATCCCGACTAAGGCAGTCAGCACGGTCCCGAGGCCGGCCCAAATTGCATAGGCTACGCCGAGAGGCAGCGTTTTTAACGATAAAGATAGCGCGTAAAAAGCGACACTGTATCCAATGATTACACCAATGGATGGCAGGAGCTTTTTAAATCCGTCTGCTGCTTTAAGCAAGGAGCTGCCAGCCACTTCACTTACAATGGCTAATGCTAAAAGAAAATAGGCAATCATATAGTCTCCCCGTTTCTTCTGCGAATGGTTTCAATTTATTTTACCTTTTCGATGGCTCCTTTTGCCAAGTATATGAATAGGTGAAACCAATTTATTTCCAAATCGTATTAATAGGTATAGTCATATTGGGACCTAAGTTGGAGGCTTGTAAATGAACTTCATAACTCGAAAAACAAAATCACTTTGGATAGATCAAATAGCCGGCAAGAGCTGTGAAATAACAGATCCATTTGATTTCTCCTGTATGGATCGATATGTTGAGGGGAAAAGGATTGTTATGCTGGGAGAGAGCAGCCATGGAATCGGAGATTTTTATAAAACCAAAGTGAATATGATTAAGTATTTGCATAAGGTCCATGGATTTAAGGCTGTTGTATTGGAGAGTGGTTTGCTTGAAGCGGTATTAAGCAGAAGTCTGTTGAAAGACCTTCCTGCTAAAGAACAAATTCAGCACAGTCTTCTTGATATTTTTCATAACGAAGAGATGCTTCCTTTATTTCGGGAGTCCTGGGCGGATAGCCTTCATATTTCAGGAATGGATATTCAGCCTGCATATCAGCAGGTCTCTCATCGTATGCTGGACTGGCTCAAACTCCACACTGACGAAGAAATGGTTTCTTCAATCAATCGGGCAGAAACCGTATTCTTTGAAATCGATGAGGAGATTAGAGGACAATCCAAAATACCAAAAGTGGTCAAAGAAAAGATACGAATGTGCATGGGTTTATACCAATTGTGCCTGGAGTTTTTTGCAAGCAGAGTGAGTGAAGCTGATCTGGAAAGAGAAGAGATCCTGAAGGTTATTGAACAAGGGCTGAAAAATCGGCTGAAGTGGCTGGAAATCAATACAAAAAGCTGGATGGCATCTGGTGTCATGCGGGGAACAAATATGTTCAACAATCTGGAGTGGTTATTAGAAGAGCATTTCAAGGGTGAAAAGGTCATTGTCTGGGCTCATAATTTTCATATTAGAAAAAGCAAAACACTGACTTCAAGCCTTTTGGGAATTACGACTGTCGGACAGCTCCTGTCGAGCAGCGGATAGTGATAAAGTTTATTCACTAGGGTTTTATGCAGGAGAGGGTGAGTTTGCTTCCCTCCTAAGGGTTCGTTTTTACATTGACGCCTCCAAAAATAAGCATTTGGAAAGTTTGCTTATGAAGGCTTGCCGGCATGACAGCTTTGTGCCTTTATGTGATAAAGGACTGCCGGAGCGCAATTGGATGAAGCGAAGATGGCAGCTCCTTGAGGCCGGGATGATGGGACAGCTGCCGATTTCCATTTATCCTCAAAAGCATTATGACGGCATCTTTTTTTGCAGAAAGGTGCAGCCGCCCGTTTATTTAGAACGAAGAAGGGATGAGTGAGGGCAAGAGTATATGGTCATGGCGGCTATGAATCCGACGAGTGAATACATATAAAAAGGGGAGTACTCGGCGGTTGAGGGCTGGTTTACCGTAACTTTATTTTTCCTCGTGACTTAATTTTTTATTAATGCAGGTACTGCTTTCCCTGAAAAATGAGTGCCGGGACATCAATACCGGATGAATAATGGGCCGCCAGTCAGGCATTCTAATGAAGAATGTTTAGTAAAAGGAGACTGATGATCCATGTACTTTTATAAAGAAGATTTAATCAACATGATTGTACCTGATAAACCGGATCCGCATGCGGCGAGAGTGCTGCAGGAGGCATTAGGCGGACAGTTTGGTGAAATGCGGACATTGATGCAGTTTTCATTCCAGAGTGCGAATTTCAGAGGCAAGGCGAAGCAATACCGCGATCTGATAAGAGGCGTATTTTTGGAAGAACTGAGCCATGTGGAGCTGGTCCAATCCACAATTAATCAGCTTCTCAATGAAGCTGGAGGGGACATGCCCGGCAATCAGGCTGCAGATGGAGCCCCTTTGGATGATGTCATCCAGGGTGGAGCGAATCCGCATCATTTTATTATTGGGGCAAAGGCATCTCTTCCAGTCGATGCTGGCGGAAACCCGTGGAATGGCTCCTGGGTATATGATCATGGAAACCTGGTGGCGAACCTCCTGAATAATGTGGTTCTTGAATCCACAGGAGTTCTTCAAAAATCAAGGATTTACGAGATGAGCAGCAATAAGACGCTTAGAGAGACGATTGCTTTCCTGATTGTCCGGGATAATGCCCATCAAAATGCCTTTGCCAAAGCACTGGAAACGATGGGAGTTGATTGGGGCAAAATATTCCCGATACCTAATTATGATTTAAATAAATACCCTGAATGCCGTAAGTACGTTGAAATGGGCTTCCATAATGCCCAGTTTAATTTCAGGCTTGATGATACCCGGATAGGTGAAATTTTTCAAGGAACCACTCCAAGCAGAAATGGCGGGGACCTTGCTGTGGTAGAACCGCCAAAAGGCTATCCTGTCCCAGAAATGCCTGACATGCCGAATGAGCATGCGCCGGGGCTTTTTGATTTGAATAATTAGTTTTTCCACTGGCGTCCTGAATATAGGACGCCATTTTATTATATAATTTTTAAGGTTTCCTCCAGCATTTTTGGGGAATCTATAGTTATCGAATCAATGAAGAACTTGTTTGTTCCTGAAAGGAGTGTCGTGGATGGAGTCTATTTGGCTCGAGTATGCCTGGGCATTATTAATACTAATTGGACTGGAAGGCTTGCTGTCAGCGGACAATGCCCTTGTTCTGGCAGTCATTGCCAAGCATTTACCGGAAGATGAGAAGAAAAGGGCAATCAATTATGGAATCATTATGGCATTTGTTTTCCGGTTTGGTGCGCTTTTTGCCATCTCATTTATTGCAAACGTCTGGCAGATCCAGGCGATCGGAGCTGCCTACTTATTATACCTTGGTTTAAAACATGTGATTAAGGCCAAGTTCGGGAAAGAAAATGAAAATATTCGCGAGGATGTGAAGGAAGAAGCGGCCGGGAAAGGATTTTGGCCTACAGTAGGAAAGATTGCATTAGCCGATCTTGCCTTTGCCATCGATTCGATTCTTGCGGCTGTTGCACTGGCACTTGGACTGCCGGATTCACCGCTTGACGATTTCGGCGGCATGGATGGCGGCCAGTTTATTGTAGTGGTGCTTGGCGGGATTGCCGGACTGATCCTGATTAAGTTCGCGGCAACCTGGTTTGTGAAGCTGCTTGGCAAACGGCCCGCATTGGAAACAACTGCTTATGCGATTGTCGCCTGGGTTGGTGTCAAGCTTGCTGTTATCACACTTGCCCATGAGGATATTGGTGTCCTTGATCATCATTTTCCTCATAGTACAGGCTGGACAATCGTCTTCTATGGCGTACTGGTGGCCATTGCACTGCTTGGGTGGTTTGCTCCGGGTAAGAAACAAACGGAGGGTGAAGCTTTATAAATATTAATGCGCTGATCTTTGGATTAGCGCATTTTTTGTGTGCCGAGCAGACGAAAAAATATAGCTATGATATCAAAGGAATCATCTGCAGCGTCGCAAAATGTGGCTGCATCATCTGAAGAATAGTTATCTTCTATAGAAGAAATTGCTGCATCAGCTTGAACATCTTAGCTTGAGAGCTGAACAGCTGCAGACACTGGTTGGCAGGCTGAAATCTTAATATGGCAAAAGGCTCTCGTGGGGGCCTTTTTACACAGGCGGCCTTTGAAGGCTGCCATTTTTTTGTCTGAAAGAATTCGGCGGACGAAGGGAGCCTTCGTCTGGAAAGAAAGATCCTTCAGTCAGTATCCATAAGGATAACCAGCGGAATCCATGATTAATTGGAAGAATAAAAATTTACAGATAATATTAAAAGAGTGCTAGTGATAACGCTTTCATCGACTAGTAATAAAGATATAATTTTCATGTAGGCAAGTAATTTTTATCCATTATAAAGGGGGAAAAAGAATGAAAAGAAAGTGGAAAGTCATTTCTCTTATGCTGATGATTTTTGCCATTATTGCAGCAGGATGCAGCCAGGGCACTGGGGGCGGCAGCAGTGAAGTAAGTGTGGGAATTGTATTGCCAACGAAGGATGAACCAAGATGGGTTCAGGATGAGCAAAGATTTAAAGACGCGTTAAAAGGAACAGAATATACAACTGAAATTTTGTTTAGCCAGGGATCTTCAGCTAAGGAAAAAGAAAATGTTGAGACTTTGCTGAACAAAGGAATTGATGTGCTGATTATCTGTCCGCAGGATGGAGATGCAGCTGCTGCAGCGGTTGAAGCAGCAAAAAAAGATGGTGTAAAAGTCATTTCTTATGATCGTTTAATTACTAACACAGATGCAATTGATTATTATGTAACATTTGACAGCCTTGCAGTAGGAGCTGCACAGGCACAATATTTAGTTGACAACGCAAAGGGCAAGGACGTGCCTCTGTACCTATATGCCGGCGCTGCTTCTGATAATAATGCCTTCTTATTCTTCCAGGGAGCATGGAGCGTGCTTCAGCCTAAAATTTCAGATGGCACATTCAAAATTGCGAACTCAAGCGAAGCTGAGGCTTTGAAAGATACAGCTGATCTGTCCCGTGACCAGCTGAGCAAAATTATTGGCCAGGTGACAACAAACTGGGATCCAAACGAAGCGAAGAACAAAGCTCAAACGCATTTGACAGCTGCTTCTGACGATATGAAGGGCGATGTGGCTATTCTTGCTCCGAACGACGGAACTGCGCGTTCCATTGCAGATGTTTTTGGAACTGACAGTGCAGTATCCAGCTACCTTGTAACAGGTCAGGATGCTGAGAAAGCTTCCATTCAGTATGTGATTGATGAAAAGCAATCCATGACAGTATTCAAGGATGTTCGTACTCTTGTAAAAGATGCAATGGGCATGGCTATTGAAATCCTTGAAGACAAAGACCCTGAGACAACAGGTTCTTACGATAACGGGAAGATTGAAGTGAAAGCGAAGCAAACAGATGTAATTGTTGTCGACAAAGACAACGTGAAGAAAGAACTGATTGATTCTGAATACTATAAAGCAGATGAATTTACAGGGCTTTAATTAATAATGGACGAGAAATAGTGATAGAGGCGTCTATCACTATTTCTCCTTCTGAATAGCTTTTTGGCTAAGGGGGGAGTCAGAATGAGCGAAAATATTTTGGAAATGCACGGGATTTCCAAGGAATTCACAGGTGTTAAAGCGCTCAGCAATGTCAATTTCAAGGTGGGAAAAGGCGAAATTCACTGTTTAATTGGTGAAAATGGAGCGGGCAAATCCACTTTGATGAAAGTACTCAGCGGCGTTTATCCTTATGGCACCTATCAGGGGGATATTGTATTTGAGGGCACTGTGCAGCAATTCAATAAAATCAGCGACAGCGTAAAAGCAGGAATCGTCATTATCTATCAGGAGCTTGCCTTATTTCCTGATCTGACAGTCTATGAAAATATTTTTGCGGGCAATGAAATTAAGCAAGGCGGAATCGTTGATTGGAACCGGACGATTGCTGAAGCTAAAAAAATGCTGGATAAAGTTAAGCTTAATGTGAATCCTGAAACGCTTGTTAAAGATCTGAGCGTTGGCAAACAGCAATTAGTTGAAATTGCAAAAGCATTAAGCAAGGATGTGAAACTGCTTATCCTCGATGAGCCGACTGCAGCATTGAATGAAGATGACAGCGAAAATCTGCTGGATCTGTTAGGTGAGCTTAAAGAGCAGGGAATTACCTGCATCATGATCTCCCATAAACTGAAAGAAGTCATCTCCATTGCAGACAAAGCGACGGTGCTTCGTGATGGCCAAACCATTTGTACCCTGGACGCAGCAAAAGGCGAAATCTCTGAAAATGTCATTATTAAAAACATGGTCGGCAGGGAGATTGAAGATATTTATCCGAAGAGGCCGAACAAAACATTTGGCGCTCCTGTCCTTGAGCTTCGCGACTGGTCTGCGTATGCAGTGCATCTGGGCAGGCAGGTTGTAAAAGATGTTAATTTCCATGTTAAGAAAGGAGAAATCGTCGGGATTGCGGGCTTGATGGGGTCAGGCAGGACAGAACTTGCCCTGAGTATTTTCGGAAATCCAAAATCATATAAATTACACGGCGAACTATGGGTGGATGGCGTTCCTAAAACGCTGAAGCATCCGAGTGACGCCATCAAGTCGGGGATTGCGTACGTGACGGAAGACCGGAAAGGGGATGGGCTGTTTTTAATACAGGATATTAAAAACAACATCTCTGCCGCTAACCTTAATCGTATTGCTGTCAATGGAGTAATTAACGATAACGAAGAAGTGAAGGAAACAGCGGAATATAAAAAGTCCATGTACATTAAAGCATCTTCCCTTGAACAGGTTGTCGGCAACTTGAGCGGGGGGAATCAGCAGAAAGTGTCCTTGGGCAAATGGCTGTTTGTCGGACCGAAATTGCTGATTCTGGACGAGCCGACGCGGGGCATTGATGTCGGGGCTAAATTCGAAATCTATACGATTATGAATCAATTGATTGCGGAAGGCATGAGTATCATAATGATTTCTTCAGAACTGGGTGAAGTCCTGGGAATGAGCGATCGTGTCTATGTCATGGCGGAAGGACAAATAAAAGGCGAGCTGTCGATTGAGGAAGCAAATCAGGAAAGTATTATGCAGCTTGCTACGCAATAGGAGGTTAATCTAATGGAATTTATTAACGAAGCGAAAACGCTATTTAAAGATAATATCCGTGACTATGGCATGTACATTGCCTTGTTTGTTATTATGCTCACCTTCACCATTATGACTGACGGGCTGTTTATATCTTCACGAAATATAAGCAACATGCTTGATTCAACGGGGTACATCGCTGTCCTGGCAGTGGGGATGACGCTGGTTATCGTGATTCGCCATATTGACCTCTCAGTCGGATTTGTTGCCGGCTTTTTGGGGGCCATTGCTGCGATTCTCCTGACGGGAATGGGAGTACCTTTTTATATCACTATTCCGGTTATTCTGGTGCTGGGTATTTTTGTCGGACTGTTCAATGGGCTTCTAGTTGCAAAATTTGGCATCCCATCCTTTGTGGCTACTCTAGCAGGAATGCTGATCTTTAGAGGTGCGCTTCTGCAGGTAACAGAGAAAACAGGGACTATTATCATCAAGGATGACGGATTTAACGCAATCGGAAACGGGTTCATCCCTTCCCTCATGCAAGTGAATGGGCTTCACCTGCTTACGCTGATACTGGGGTTATTAGCTATATTAATGTATATATACAGTGAAATTTCCACCCGTAAAAATAAAATTAAATATCAGTTTGAGGTAGTATCAAATGGGATTTTCATCCTAAAGTTAGTGTTTGTTTCTGCTATTATTTCCTATATTACGTGGATCCTTGCAGGATACAACGGGTTTTCCTGGACAGTGGTCATTATGCTTCTGGTCGTTGTAATTTATCACTTTCTGACAACAAAAACGGTGCTTGGCAGGCATGTATATGCAGTCGGAAGCAATCCGGAAGCTGCACATTTAAGCGGAATCAATGTAAATAAAATTACTTATATTGTATTCGGTTCAATGGGAATGCTGGCGGCGCTTTCAGGTATATTATTTACTTCGCGGCTTCAATCAGCGACCACTACAGCAGGGACTTTATTTGAACTTGATGCCATTGCAGCTGCTTATGTCGGAGGGGTTTCTTCTGCGGGGGGCGTAGGAAAAATCACCGGTGCTATTATTGGAGCTGTGGTTATGGCTTCCTTATCAAGCGGCATGAATCTTCTCGGTGTCGGAGTTTCTCTACAGTATATGATCCGTGGAGGCGTATTGGCCGGGGCTGTAATTTTTGATGTCATGACCCGGAAGAAGAGAGGATAGATTTTCAGTTTCCTGGATTCATAGCAGGACAGAATGATTTGGGGCATCCGTCGAATTAGGGTGCCCCAGCTGTATGTTCCAGCAGCTTATCATCCTCCTTTCATCCCGGGTATTCTATAGGGGTTAAAAAGGTGATATGATAAAAATATTCAGCCATTTATACTATGGAAACGGAGATACGACCCTTGCGTAAAATAAGTATTTTAATAATTTGCATCACATGCCTCGTCCTTGGCTATTTTACATTAGCACTCGCTAAGAAAGCGCTTACATCAGGAGAGGATCTCCCTTCTGCTGCAGACGGACAGGATATGAAATACCGGCTGGTCCTGATTACCCAGGAATTAGACACTCCTTTCTGGGACAAGACTGGCATTGCAGCAAAAGAACAGGCGCGGAAGGATGGAGCAAGCCTTGAAGTCTGGGGAAGCTATGGAAAGAACAAGGAGGATTTTCTGAAGAAGCTGGAGATCGCGATTCAGTCGAAAGTGGACGGTATTATCGTCCAGGGTCTGGACACCCCTGAATTTAAAGATTTAGTTAAGGTGAAAGCGGCTTTTTATGGCATTCCGATTATTACAGTGGCCAATGATGTCCCCAAAGCTGAAAGCCTGAGAAAAACATATGTCGGTTCGGATCAATATCTGGCCGGGCAATTAATTGCAGAGCAGCTTATCGACGACATGGGCCATAAGGGAAAAGTCATTCTCATGGGCGACAAGCATAAGGAGTATTATCTGCAGCAACGCTTAAACGGCATTCATGATGTCCTGAAGGATTATCCCGGCATAAGGACCGTCTATGCTGAAACGGCGGATGTCAGGGAGGAAATTATTGCTTCCACCCAGAACATGCTGAATCTGAATCCGGATACTGATAGTTTTATAGCGATTAAAGCCAACATAGCCGAAGCGATGATTCAGGAAATTGGCAGGCGATCACAGATAGAGCCTTATTATATCTATTCATTCGATGATGGTCCGGATTCACTGTCTTTACTTAAACAGGGAAAGCTCGATGGAATCATTGAACAATCTCCTGAGAAAATGGGAAGCCTCAGTGCAGAGCTGATATTAAAATGGCTTAAGGATGAAGAAGTGCCGCTGAAATCTGACGGCTATCTTACCGATATCAGGATATTAAAGGCGATGGAAGAGCAATGAATAAAATTCATAAGAAGATCTGGACACTCACAACGGTCATTCTATTGATTATGGCAGCCATTTGGATCACACTTACCTACTATAATCAGAAGACACAGAATCAGTATAACGATATTCTTCAGCGATACCTCAGGATGAACGAGGTAACAAGAACCAGCCAGCAGGTAATCGCAGACTTGAATAACTACTTTATCACACCAACTCCGGATAACCTGGAAAAGCTGAACAATAGCAAGAAAAGTATGGAAAAAGTGAAAAAGGAAATTTTATACCTTCGAAATTCGGAAAATGAGTTTGCTTTGACTAATTATATAAATCTGATTGACAGTCTGGCAGAGACGGCAGACCGCTCCCTTCTTTTCTTTAATGAACATGAGAAGGAGGATTCCGCTAAAGAGTTTGCCGAAGCAACACGCATCTCGATGTACATCTCCGAGATGACGCTTACGTTAATTGATAGTGAACTGAATACCTATGAACGCTTTTACAGGGGAATCATTGAACAATCCGGGGAAATTAAGAAGCTCGGGATTTGGGTGATGCTGATGATCACCTGCCTCTTGATGCTTTTAACCTATGGATTTTCATTAAGCATTACGAAGCCTGTACAGAAGCTGACTCAAGCTGCGAATGAGTTATCAAGGGGAAGATTTCACCTGCCGATAAAGGTCCATTCAAATGATGAAATTGCCTTCCTTGCCAAGACCTTTGATCGTATGCGTATTAATATCAATAATCTGATATCAGAGATACAGCACAAAGCACAGCTGGAGCATGAGCTGCAGGAAAGCAAGCTGCTGCTGAAGGAAAGTCAGCTATTGAATCTGCAGAGCCAGATCAATCCCCATTTTCTATTTAACACACTTAATACTCTTTCAAAAAAAGCCTACCTGGAAGGCTCTCATGAAACCAGCGATTTGCTGGTGAGTGTTGCCGGCCTGCTGCGCTATAACTTAAAAAGGCTTGATCGGCCTGTCACACTCAGGGAAGAAGTGATGGTACTGCAGCAGTATATGGATATTCAAAAAGCCAGATTTACAGATCGCCTGCAGTTAAAGATGTCAATTGATGAATCCTGTCTCCAAGTAGACATCCCTGGGCTTACATTGCAGCCGATCATTGAAAATGCTGTTAACTATGCAGTTGAACCAAGGGAAGAAGGCGGAGTCATTTGGTTTCGCATTCAGGACGGGAAAGACTGTGTGATCATAGAGGTGGAAGACGATGGTCCCGGCATTGAGGAATCCAAAATTAAACAGATTCTTCAAGGGCAATTTATCCAAACGGATGGAAAAACAACAGGCATCGGATTTACTAATGTCGTCAGGCGCCTCCGGCTTTTTTATGGATATGAAGATATCATGAGTATCGAAAGCAGTGCAGACGGAACAAAAGTGGTGATGAAAATACCAAAAGATAGGAGGGGGGCAGCATGACAAAACTCCTGATCGCGGATGATGAGCAAATTGAAAGGGAAGGGCTGGAAGTGATTTTGCAGAAGGCATTTCCGGACGTTGAAATCAGCCAGGCGAAAAATGGAAAGATGGCTGTTCAAATGGCTAAAGAGCTTCATCCTGACTTAATTATGATGGACATTCAAATGCCGGGGATGAACGGCCTTGAAGCGATTAAGCTGATCAGTGAAGATGATCCCGATATTAAATTTATCATGATTACCGCATTCGATACTTTCGATTATGCCCGCCAGGCGATAAAGCTAGGGGTCAAGGACTATCTGCTGAAACCGAGCAAGATCACTGAAATTGAGGCAACAGTTGGGAAGGTGCTTGAAGAGATTGAAGAAGAGCGGAAATTCCGCGCATTGACGAAGCTTCAAAAGGATGCGCTGCAAAAGGCCATTCCGGTGATTGAGACGGACGTCGTAACACAGCTGCTGTTCGACCACGTTCATGAAGTTCATTTGGATATGCTGGTTGAAATGCTCGAAATCCCTTCAACCGATGAACAATTTGTTATGAGCATCCTGCTGCCTGAAGGACATGAACATCTTTATAGCCCGGTAAAAGAGAAGGTAAGACAAGCTGGCAATGCATGGGTAGGTGCCCTATATGGCCGCCAGCTGCCGATCATTGTTTTTCGGGAAAAGCAGCAATCATTCCGCTCCCAGGCGATATCCATTGCGGGTGAAATCCTGTCCCTTCCGAAAAAGGCTTCTTTAGAAGGCTGGTTCATAGGGATTGGGAACGTTTGCGGATCATTGCAGACCATTCGTCAATCCTATCAGGAATCTCTCATTGCCACCATGGACTCCACTCTTCCTGTTAAATACCGATTTTATTCCGATGTGCCGGCTCTCAGCACCGGAGAAGATCTGCAGCTGACTAAAGAGCGGGAAAAACAGTTTTTCGATCAGGTCAGGCTTGGCAAATGGGATCAAGTCAGTCTTAGTGTAATGGAGATGATCCAGCGGTGTGAAAGAGAAAGAGAAGGGGTTGTTCAAGCTCAGCAGCGTGTGCTGCAGATGCTCTGGATTGCTTCACGGGTAATGAGTGAAATTGGGTCTGAAGCTCCCGTGCCGTTTTTTGCTTATCAAACCCGGGATTTCCGCCAATTGCGCACGGAAACCGAACAACTGATGAGATTAATGAAAAAATCGTATAAGGAGCATTACGATCGTCTGGAAGCGGACACCATCCAGCAGCTGAAACACTATATTACCGAACATTCCCATGAGGATATTTCTCTTGAAGCACTGGGAAGGAAAGTGGGACTCAGCCCAATTTACATCAGTAAAATGTTCAAAGAAAAGCTTGGGGTAAACTATATCGACTTCCTGACAGAATGCCGCATTGAAAAAGCAAAGAAGCTGATGGCTGATTCTGGGAAGAGCCTGAAAGAAATCACCTTTGAGGTAGGCTATCATGAACCGAATTATTTCAGCAAGGTATTCAAAAAAATGTGCGGCCAGTCACCGACAGAGTTCCGCAAAGCCCTTTTGGGCAAATAGGATTGATGAAAGAAAAAAGGGGCAAGGCAGATGTATAGAATCCAATGGAAGCTCACTTTGACTGCGCTGTTTCTGGTTTGCACCCTGACAGCCTGTAAAACAGAAGCAGTACGCGATGTGAATTCCGGAAAAGCAATCCCTGCTGCCGGTGAAATAATGGATGGCGGCGGGGAGGAGGAGCCAATTAAGATTGGCTTTTCAATGGATACACTATTGGAGGAACGCTGGCTGAAGGACAGAGATCTGTTCCAGGAGGCTGTTGAAGAGCTTGGAGCCGAAGTGGAGATCATGGCGGCTAATGGGGATGACGCCGTACAGATATCGCAGGCGGAAACCTTAATTAAACAGGGGGTTGACCTGCTGGTTGTGGTTCCCCATAATGCTGAGGCGACTGCTTCAATTGTCAAAAAAGCACACGAGGCAGGCATTAAGGTGATCTCATATGACAGGCTCGTGAAAAATGCAGATATAGACTTATATATATCCTTTGATAATGAAAAAGTTGGCGAGCTGCAGGCAGAAGCAATCACCAAACTGGTACCTAAAGGAAAGTATGTATACATTGGGGGAGCTGTCACCGACCATAACGCTCATTTATTCAAACGGGGAGTCTTTAACGTGCTGCAGCCCTTAATTGAAAAAGGAGATATACAGGTTGTATATGATCAATGGTCAAGAGATTGGACGCCGGCCAACGCATTTGTGAACATGGAAGCAGCGCTTAACGCCAACCAGGATCAAATAGACGCTGTGATTGCAGCAAACGATGCAACCGCGGGCGGAGCCATCCAGGCGCTGGCAGTGCAAGGACTGGCAGGGAAAATTCCTGTTGCCGGACAGGATGCCGAGCTTGCCGCTGCCCAGCGGATTATTAGAGGCACGCAGACGATGACAGTATATAAACCTATCGGCACACTGACCAAAGAAGCTGCTGAACTTGCAGTCAGAATGGCAAAAGGAGAGTCTGTTGAAACAAACCAAAAAATCAATAATGGCAAAATCGAAGTTCCTGCCGTCCTTCTTCCGCCCATTGCCGTAGATAAAGATAATATGGATCGGACTATTATTGCCGATGGGTTCCATTCCCGGGAAGATGTTTATAAGTGAGAATGGTGTACCTCTCCAGGTATTGCCTGAACCGGTCTCTGCTGGTATGATGAATCTAATTATAATGAAATGGAGGTTTTCCTTTTGACAGCATCAATTAGACTAAGAAGCCCGCTTTTCAATCGTTAATTGAATACGTTTGAAGGCTCTGCCTGTGTTCAGAGCAAAGGGATTGGTCTGTCTGTTTAAGGAAACCTATATTTAACGGTGTTTTTTAAAGAGGGGATGAATTTCTCCTCTTTTTTGCTGTCTTCAGAAATGGAATGTATAGAACGGATTGATCGATCAGCTGAATACAGGCAAAGCTTGTTTTTATTAAATATAGAAATGAGTGATTAGCAATGAATACAATAAATCCTAATCTGCAGGAGAATTGGCTGAAGAATATTATTCTATTTTTAAGCAGTCAGACGATCTCGCTCTTTGGATCGTCCCTTGTTCAATACGCCATTATGTGGCATATTACGTTAACGACAGAATCCGGTTTGATGATGACTCTCTACATTATTTGCGGGTTCATTCCGACCTTCTTTTTATCACCGGTTGCCGGTGTCTGGGCAGACCGGTACAACCGGAAAATGCTGATTATTTTAGCAGATGGTCTTATTGCCTTTTCCACGCTGATCCTTGCTATCCTGTTTTTAATGGGATATGAATCCATCTGGCTGCTGTTTGTCATGGCAGGGATTCGTGCCCTTGGAACAGGAATCCAGACTCCTGCTGTCGGGGCGATTCTGCCTCAGATAGTTCCTAAGGATAAGCTCACAAAGGTGAATGGGGTAAATGGGAGCATACAGGCTGTCATTATGTTTGTTTCACCAATGGTCAGTGCTGCTTTAATTGCAATGGCGTCACTTGAAGTCATCTTCTTTATCGATGTCATCACAGCGGTGATTGCCATTATAACTCTGATGGCTTTTGTCAAAGTTGCTGTGCACGAAAAAGCAGCAGCGGAACAGACAGCGAGCTACTTCAGCGACTTCAAACAGGGGCTTCATTATGTCAATAGCAGCCCGTTTCTGAAAAAATTCTTTCTGTTTTTTGCGATCTTCTTCGTCCTAATGGCACCTGCGGCCTTTCTGACGCCGCTTCAGGTTACCCGGACCTTTGGTGGAGATGTATGGCTGCTGACTGCCATTGAAATTGCCTTTTCAGTCGGCATGATGGCAGGGGGCGGAATTATTGCTTCCTGGGGTGGATATCCAAATAAAATTACAACCATGACCCTTGCCAGTCTCATCATGGGGATCTGCACCCTGGCACTTGGCATCGTGCCGATTTTCTGGATTTATTTATTGTTCATGGCGTTATTCGGGATTGCCATGCCAATTTTCAATACACCGGTAACCGTATTGCTTCAGGAAAAAATTGAAGAGAATTATTTAGGCAGAGTGTTTGGTGTCATGGGGATGATCTCCACCTCCATGATGCCGATTGGCATGCTGATATTTGGCCCGATTGCGGATGTCATTGCCATCGAATGGCTTCTTGTGGGAACAGGGGCATTCATTATTCTGTTAGCTGTTATATTAGGCAGGGATCAGGTGCTTCTGGAAGCCGGGAAGCCTGAGCTGAGTGAATCGTAAGGAGTTTGATAAAATAGAGCTGTCATATTGGCAGCTCTATTTTCATGTGAAAACAGGGAACAAAAGTACAGAAGGAGAATAGTTATACGTAACATCATCTAAGGAGATGCTCATACTAGGTGAGCTTATTAAATTGAAAGGAAAGTGTTTAAAGATGGATTTACAGACAGTTATGCAGGAGCTGGAGGCTCTTGGCAAGGAACGGACCAAGAAAATATACATATCAAACGGCGCACACGAGCCGCTTTTTGGCGTTGCAACAGGTGCAATGAAACCGATAGCTAAGAAAATAAAAAGAAATCAGCCTTTGGCGGAGGAGCTATACGCCACAGGGAATTATGATGCTATGTACTTTGCAGGCGTCATTGCAGATCCTGAGGCCATGACCGAAGCGGATTTTGACCGCTGGATGGATGCTGCTTATTTTTATATGCTGTCCGATTATGTGGTGGCCGTTACGTTAGCTGAAACAGATATTGCACAGGATGTTGCCGACAAATGGATTGAAAGCGGGGAAGAACTGCGGATGTCCGGCGGCTGGAGCTGCTATTGCTGGCTTTTGGGGAATCGTCCGGATGCTGAATTTTCTGAAGAGAAGCTGTCCAAAATGCTTGATAAAGTGAAAGACACCATCCACGATTCTCCGGAGCGTACGAAATCCGCTATGAATAATTTTGTCTATACCATGGGTGTTTCTTTTTTGCCGCTCCATGAAAAGGCGGTTGAGATTGCAAAAGCCATGGGTCCGGTCGAAATGAAAAGGGACAAGAAAAAAATCACTATCCTGCAGGCCTCAGAAAATATCCAAAAGGAAGTGGATAGGGGAAGGATTGGCTTTAAACGGAAATATGTAAGATGCTAAAACTGCTATGGGGGACAATGAACCTGTCCCTTTGTCCCAGGCAAATGTTATAATGAGGAACTTAGGAATTATGAGCTGTGCTCATAATGGAGGTGTAAGGTAATGAATAAACGATGGACCATCAGTAAAATCAACGAATTTGTTGAAAAGAACTCGGATAGTAAGCTGCTGTCAACGGAATATCATGGTTTTTCTCAAAAGCTGCTTTTTCAATGTGCATGCGGCAGCCAGTTTGAAAAAACATTTACGAAATTCAAAAATAATCACCAGCGCAAATGTGACGTTTGCCAGCCGCCTAAAGCGCCACGCTAAAGGGACACGGGGACAGGTACACTGTCCTTTTTTCAGTTCTGTTTAAAAAATTCATTTGAAAGCAGGTCATTAAATGAAAACAGAAAAAGAAAAAATGCTGGCCGGAGAAATGTATGATCCTGCCGATCCGGTATTGATAAAGGAACGCGATGAAGCAAGACGAAAGGTTAGGATGTACAACCAGACTCTGGAGACAGAAGGAGAAAAGCGGACAAAGTTATTAAAGGAGTTACTGGGGTCTACCGGAGAAAACGTATATATGGAGCCCAATATCAGATTTGATTACGGCTATAATACGCATGTAGGTGAAAACTTTTTTGCGAATTTCGACTGTACTATTCTGGATGTCTGTGAAGTGCGTTTTGGAGATAGCTGCATGCTTGCGCCAGGTGTACATATCTATACGGCAACTCACCCTCTACATCCTTCTGAACGAAATTCAGGCAGGGAATATGCAAAGCCGATCACGATTGGAAACAATGTATGGATCGGGGGAAGTGCCGTCATTAATCCAGGTGTAACAATAGGCGACAATGCGGTGATCGCGTCAGGTGCAGTCGTTACCAAAGATGTGCCCGAGAATGTAGTTGTTGGCGGAAATCCGGCGAAAATCATCAGGCAGATTGAGCTGTAGAACTTTCTAAGATTCCTTGTGTAAATTCACTTAATAGAAAAGAGTTGGAATATAGTGCTGCAGTTCATATCCCAGGAATACCCACCGCATGAATAACATGATTCCTCTAAGAGAAAACTTTTATAAAAAGGCTGGAGGGAAACTCATGAGAGAAAATAAAGAAGGAATGAACAAGGACTTTAAAAGCACCATAAATGATCAAGGTATGAAGGATGTCAGCAGTACAGAATATGGACTTGAATCAGTTGCAGAAGGCTGCGATTTTGCTGAGGGAGAAAAGGAAAAGCCTCCTGAGTGTGGCGGAATGTGATGACAAATGTTCTAAAGGTTTGATGCGGGAGCGGGTCTATTTTAACTATTAAAGACATAAAAAAAGAAAGCAGTCGATTAACTCTGCTCCCTGTACACTATTGATTTATATAATTCCTGTGACTAAGGAGAAAAGGTGGTTGTCATTGGTACTCTAGAAGCTGTGCGAATAGGTTGGCGGAATGTAGTTTAGGGGCAGTGGACGTAAAATTACTTTAATATCAGTGGGCATTTCAAAATCGTGCTGTGCTTGTTTTAAATAACGATACATGGCTTTCCCGCCTACTGAATTGGCAGAGTGGACAGTTATTCGATCCGCGAATAGCTGTTTTTGAACCATTATCTGAACAAGCATAAGACCATTTCTCGATTTGCTTACTAAGTCATGGTCTAAAGACAGGTGGTCAATTTCATAGGTCTGAAGCAAAAGGATACAATCATCAATGTTCTCAACTAATACATGACCATCCGGCGCTCTCCGATAATCATCCAGAAATACGCTTATTTTCTCCATTTTTTAATCCCCTTTCAAAGGGGTGACTAAGAAAAGTCGAGTTGACCCTAAAGTTTTGATGCTTATTTCATTGTAACATACATATGTAAGCAAAGATACCGAAGTGGGATGGGCTTATAGTAATTAATATGGGCTCTTTTTCCTCTTTTTGATAGAGTTTGTACCCTGGAACGCGCTTTGGGGATGAACCTCTAGCAGGTGAGCTGGGATTTGGTTCTTCCTGGGACATAGAATGAGGAAATCTGGGCTGCGGAGTTGCAAAGGAAGCATAAATCCGCGGTCAAGAGTCAGACTTGGATCGACTTCGGACAGAAAAAGCGCAAATCCGCGGTTTAGAGTCAGAACTTGGCTCAACTTCGGACAGAAAAAGCGGAAATTGGCGGTTTAGAGTCAGAACCTGGCTCAACTTCGGACAGAAAAAGCGGAAATTGGCGGTCCAGAGTCCGAACCTGGCTCAACTTCGGACAGTCAGTACATTGACAAACATTTCAAAAAATTATATGATAAAAATCCTGCCAATTTTACATTGGCCTAAGGGGACTGTGAAAAGTTCATTCTTCTTTGAAAAGGATGGGTACGATGAATAAAGAGCAATTGATGGAAAGTGCACGCAGTATGAAGGAAAGAGCATATGCTCCCTATTCCAAATTTTCGGTTGGGGCTGCTTTATTGCTGAAAGACGGCACTGTCATTAATGGCGTGAACGTGGAAAATGTTTCGTTAGGTGCAACGAATTGTGCTGAAAGAACAGCAATTTTTACTGCAATTGCTAACGGTTACCAAAAAGGTGATTTTCAAGCTATAGCTGTAGCTGGTGATACGGCAGATTTTCTTCCGCCGTGCAGCATCTGCAGACAGGTGTTAGCCGAGTTCTGTATACCTGATATGCCAGTCTACTTAACAAATGAGAAGAAAGAAATATTAGAACTGACATTAAAAGATTTATTGCCGTATGCATTTACGGATTTAGAGATGTAGCATAAAGGGAGGGCAAGCTTTGAGAGATATTCACTCCAAGCTTGCCCTCTTTATTTTACACTGCGGTAACCACTTTGTTTCTTCCCTCTTGTTTGGCCTTGTATAATGCCTCGTCCGTTTTGTTCATTAACTCTGAAAAGCTATCCGCTGAATCGGGAAAGCTGCTTATTCCCATGGAAACAGTGATGAGTTTTCCGGAGGGGCTTAAGGTGTATTCAGTGGTTTTCCTTATCCGTTCTGCAACAGATTCCGTGATGTGAACTTCGGTGTCGGGAAGGATGATTAGAAATTCTTCGCCGCCTATGCGGAAGCACAGATCACTTGCTCTCGTTTCCCTCTTAACTAATTCAGACAGAAATTTCAATACTTCATCTCCCATTTGATGGCCAAACTGGTCGTTTACTGCTTTAAAATGGTCAATATCAAATAAAATGATGGAGTATTTATCGAGCTCACTTATCTTTTTTTCTAAAAAACGGCGGTTGTAGAAGCCGGTCAGCGGATCCAGGTTCGACTCACTTTCCGCATTCGTCAGTTTGGTCTGATAAAAATCCACAGCTATTAAAATAGCACGCTTTAATTCCTTTAACTCAAAATACCAGCCGGGAATTTGGGGTGCAGGACGAGATGGTTCGGTTGTCATCTGCTTTGCATATAAAGCTAAATTTCTGATCGGATTGACAATTTTTTTCAGCATGATCAGGGAGAGGGCGAACACAAACAGCATAAAGAGAATGGCAATCAAGCTTACCTGCCTGGTCATTTCAAAGGTTGGCTCCATCACAGATTCTTTAGGAGTCTGGGATACAATTCCCCATTTGCTTGTTGAGGTAGCTGAGGCATACCCGGCAAGCATGGCTATGCCTTTTGTATTCGTGATTTCCATATTTCCGTTTCTTCCTTCTAAAACGTGCTGTACCACTTTGTTTTCCTTCACATTATCGTTAATTCTTTTTTTATCCGGATGGTAAATAATATTACCTTCAGAATCAACCACATATACATAAGAGTTATTTTCATGCTTTGGATGCTGTCCTAGAATCTGGATAAGGCTGTTAGCTTCATGTAAATAGATGGTTCCAGCAAGAAATCCCTCATACGATCCGCTTTTATCAAAAACGGGGACAGAGATAAGCATAATTAATTTTCCGGTCACACCTACATAAGGCTTTGATATTATAGGAACTTTCTTTTCCATAGATTCTTTTGCACCGACACTAGTTAATTTTGTTCCATTTAACGCCATATCAGGAGAAGATGCCACGATACGGCCTGTTTTATCCGCAAAAAATGTAGAGTTGAAATAGGTAGTCGACTGCAGTATGAAATCTAATTCATTATGGATTTTCCGGGAATCGTTCGTCAAAAGATATTCATTTCGTGCTGCCATCGTCAGATTTTTAATCATATTGACAAAAAGAGAATCTGTAACAGCGGCCAGTTTTTGAGCATAATACTGATTTTCTATTAAATAATTTTTCTCCAGGTTGTTCTTGCTGACCACTACACTCGAAATGACACTTCCTGCATAGGTGCCAAGCATGGCAAAAGCCAGTAAGCCTAAAATAAGCCACTGGATGCTTAATCTCATAGGTTTTTTCATATCTCTTCACCGATAATAAAGTGCTATCTATAGTTCAAATAGCCTACTAAAATATACCATGAGAATTGTAGAAGTCACAATAAAAAATTACGTATACAAGAAGGAGTTTCCAATTATTAAAAGAAGTGAAAATAAATGTAAGAGTGTTCTGTCTGACTCTTAATCCACTGTGAGGAGGTGCCGTTCGTGATCGAAAAGAATAATAAAGTGAAGAAAAAAGCGATTTGGGCCATTGGGGGTTTACTATTTGGCGCAGGTGCTGGTGCCATATTGGGGATCATAGCTTACAATCAGCAGTGGCTGGGGTGACTGGAGAGAAACGTGGTTCCCCCATTTGGAAAGCGCGGGAACCAAATAATAATAGGAAGGAATATCGAATCAATGAAGAGTTCCATGTCAAAGTATATTAGTATTTTTTTCTTATTCGTGATGGTAAGTGTCTTACTCTTTTTTATCTTGGGTTCAGTATTTATGGGCGGAGGCGATCCGGCAGAAGAAGCGGTATACACATTCGGAACAATCATTGTACTGCTTCTGTCCTTTGTAATTTCACAGATTTGTTATTTAATTGATTTGATTAAAAAGAAACGGTAATTCATGCCGTTATTTAAGTGCGGGCGGCAGAGGTCAATTTAATGAATGTTGCCATGTTAGATTCTAATAGGGAGGATTATTTTACTTCCCTTAAGCCATGCCCTTCAAGAATATCCCGGATACCTTCTTCACAAACGCCATATGAACGCCACGAACAAGTTTCACAAACAGTCTGTATATCTGAGGGAAGAGCATACTTCTGGATATTTGACTCGATGTCCTGCCAGTACAAAATTTGTCCGATTCTAAGACCTAATTTCTCAAGAATAACGGCATCTCTTTCATAAATATCATCGTGTTCACAATGGTATTCACCTGAGTTGGGATACTTCGCACACAGGTGATCCGGCCCTTTAACAAGCTGTATCCATGTCCTGGGGTTATCTCTCAAGGCTTGATGCATACGGGTCATATTTTCCACATATTCCTGAGAGTAGCCCATTCCCCGATAGCCCAGAAGGCAAAAGAGATGATGTCCGCGCAGCTTATACATAAAATCCCCCCAATCATATCGATTAGATATATATGTTAACTAAAACGATTAATGGGTTAACATAATTAATTATATTATCATATATTTTTGCCTTATGAGCAATGGTTGAAAAGTGGAGAAATGGGAATATGTAATAGGATGGAATGCTAACTTTATAAATGAGCACATTGATTGTTGACGCAATTCATTTTGGTTTTTTATAATCTTATCAAGTGATAGGGTTTCCTTATTTGAAAGGGATTTTGTTTATGTTATTAAATGCAAACGATACACATAAAAAAATTGTTAAAGCAGCACTTAAACTTTTTATGGATTTAGGATATAGGGCGGTTTCCACGAGAAGAATTGCTGAAGCATGCGGTATTACGCAGCCTACCCTTTATCATCATTTTTCCAATAAAAAGGCCATTTATATGGAAGTGCTGAGGACTGAATTGGTTGATATGCAAAGGGCTTTAAGCAGAATTATAAAGCGCTTTGAAGACGACATTGAAGAATGCTTAATTCAGGTCACTTATTATATTTTAATCAATAAGCCTCCTTCAATGGGACAGATGTTTCATGATATTCAAAAAGAATTAGATCAGGAGCATCAGGGAATCGTCCGGAAATGGTGGATGGAGTCTTATCAGGACCCGATTGCCTCGATCTTTGAAAAAGGGATTAAAGATCAAAAGCTGAGGGATCCAGCGGAAATAGGATCTGACCCGGTTTCATCTGCGTACCTGCTGTTAAGTCTGATTTCATCAAGGAATACCGATTACAAATTGAAAGAAAGCCTGGCGAAGGAACAAGCCCGGTTTTATGTCAAAGTGATTCTTTATGGTTTATCGCAGTCAAAGGAATAAAGATTTTTAACTTTAACAAAGAGGCTTGTTAAAGTTTTTTTTATGAAAACAGTCTATCAATTGATAGGTTTGTATAGTTTTTGTATAATTTATTTATAAATTAATTATAAAGGAGATTAAAAGATGAGTTTTTTAACAAAGTTCAGTTTAAAGAATGCCGTTGCGGTCTTTATCATTTCATTTTTATTAATCACTGGCGGTATTTACTCTTTTTCAAAATTAAAAGTGGATCAATTTCCTGATATTGAATTCCCGCAGATATCCATTGAAGCGGTATACCCTGGTGCATCTCCATCTGATGTGGATAAACAGGTAGTTTCAAAGCTTGAAGATCAGCTGGATTCCATTGAGGGTGTAAAAAAGATGACCAGTTCTGCTTATGACAGTATTGGGATCATTAACCTGGAATTTCCGTTTGATACAGATCTGGATCAAGTGGAACAGCGGGTGAATTCGGTTATTGATGAAGCCGGATTGCCTGAAGAGGCGGAAGTGAAATTAAACCGGCTCTCTTTTGGATCTTTTCCCATTTATAATATTTCCTTTTTCAGCAAGGACGGGGAAAGCATAGAAGCTGTCATGAAGGATAGTGTCATTCCTGAATTAAACAAAATAGAAGGAATCAACAGCGTATCTGTTGCAGGCTTAACCGATAATCTTGTGCAAATTACAGTCGATAAAGAGAAAGCAGCTCAAGCAGGATTATCACTCAGCAGCATTAAAGAGCAGATCAATGAAAAATATCTTTCTTTCCCGGCAGGTGAGCTGACGGAAAAGGAAGAGCAAATCCCGATCCGTGTAGAAGAAAACCTTGATTCTATTTCAAATCTGGAAAATCTGCAGCTTCAGCCTGCTTTTGGCGGCGCTTCAGCTGAAGATGCCGGTGGAGAGCAGGGAGCCCGGCAATCTGCCGCTATTCCATTAAAAGACATTGCAGACATTGAGCCAGTAACAGATAAAAGTGAATTAGCCCGTTATAATCTGAAAGATTCTTTATCCATGGCGATCACGAAAAAACAGGAAGCCAACACCGTTGAAGTGGCAGACAAGGTGACCAAGGTACTTGAAAAATATGATGATCAGCTCGACTACGAGATTGGTATCGACTCTGCCAAGGATGTTGAAAAGTCTGTCAGTACTTTAGTCAAGGAAGGGTTGTTGGGGGCTCTATTTGCGTCCATTGCCGTTCTGGTTTTCCTTCGCAATGCCAGAGCGACCATTATCGCAGTAGTTTCCATACCTTTGTCCATTTTGATTGCAGCGATTTTTCTAAACCAAATGGACATCTCATTGAACATCATGACACTGGGCGGAATGGCTGTAGCTGTAGGGCGTGTGGTGGATGACAGTATTGTCGTCATCGAAAATATTTTCAGGCGGGTCCGCAAATCCAATGAGGGAATGTCCGATAAAATCATTTTAGAATCCACCAAGGAAATATTAAGGGCAATCACATCGTCAACCTTAACCACTGTTGTGGTATTCCTTCCGATCGGTTTTGTTGGCGGTATTACAGGGAAATTCTTTTTGCCTTTTGCTTTAACGATCGTGTTCTCCCTGTTAGCATCGCTGCTGGTTTCCATCACAATTGTGCCGATCCTGGCAAAATTTTCGTTTAAGAAGGTGCCGGCTGAAGAAAAAGAGGGAGCGCTTCAGAGGTTTTATGGCCGATTAATTGAAAAATCGCTCAATCACAAGTTAGTAATCTTGTTTATTTCACTCGTGCTGCTTGTTGGTTCATTAGCAGTTGTGCCTTCATTAGGGTTTACGTTTATTCCTAATGAAGAGTCCAAAACACTGACAGCATCGATTGAATTGCCATCATCCGCTTCCCTGGAAAAAACAAATACCATCTCACTGAAGGTGGAAGAGATGCTCGATGAGCAGAAAGAAGCAGCAGATGTCACAGCCGCTATAGGAGCCAGGGATTTTGCCACAGGACTGCGGCTTGAAAACAAAGCAAGCTATTTTGTTAACTTAAAAGATAATGTAAATGTGGAGAAAACGATTAAATCAATTGAAAGTAAAATAGAAGATATCTCAGATGAGGAAAACGCTGATCTGAAGATTAGTGTCCAGGAGCTGGAAACAGGCGGGCCACCTTCGAATAATAACGTGGATATTGACTTGTTTTCCAATGATTTAGAGGCGCTGCAGAAGGCTTCCAAGCAAGTGGAAGAGTATATGCAGGGAAATAAAGACCTGAAATATATTACGAACAATTTCAGCGAAAAGCAAAAGCAATTTTTAGTGGAAATAGATTCTGAGAAAGCTAGTGAATATGGTTTGTCAGGATTCCAGATTCTTGGAACTGTCAGCGATCAGACGAAGCCTGTGAATGTCGGGACGCTGCTGCTCGATGATAAGGAGCAGGAGGTTCAGCTGTCCTTTGATGAAGAGCTTGGATCAAAAGATGAATTGGAAGAGGTCACCCTATTTTCTCAAAGAGGGCCAGTCCAGCTTTCAGAGGTGGCTGAGGTGAAAGAAATCGATACCTTCACATCGATTCAGAAGCTGGACAGCAAGGTTTATGCCCGTGTTTCAGGCCAGGTAAAAGGAAATGATGTGCAGGCAGTATCATCAGAGGTAAAGGCGGGTGTCGAAAAGCTTGATCTGCCGGATGGAGTATCCTTAAAGAGCGGCGGAGGCAACGATGAAACAGTGGAGATTTTCCAATCGCTGGGAATTTCCATTCTTGTGGCAATCGGGCTTGTGTATTTAACCATGCTGGTTACCTTTGGTAAAGCCCGTATTCCATTTATTATACTTTCATCACTCATATTCGTCCCAATTGGTTCGCTTGTATCACTTTATATAATTAATGAGCCTCTCTCTGTAAGTGTGATGATTGGCTTCCTGATGTTGATTGGAATTGTCACAACGAATGCGATAGTCCTTGTCGACCGGATTGGGCAGAACCGAACGAAAGGTTTGCCGATTAGAGAGTCGTTAGTTGAAGCAGGAAAAACAAGATTAAGGCCTATTTTAATGACCGCATTTGCGACCATTGCCGCCTTAATCCCGCTGGCTATGACCACCTCATCAGGCACCCTTATTTCAAAGGGCCTTGCGGTAACGGTTATTGGCGGTTTAACATCATCTACACTGCTGACATTAATTATTGTTCCTGTTGTGTATGAATTATTTTTCCTGAAGACGTCTAAGATAGAGAGAAGAGCTGATGGGAAATAGGCTGGAAGGGATACTCCATCAGGAATTTATCTTTGACTGTATTGAATTACTCAACACAAGTTGGTATATTATCATATATATGTAATCAATGATGTGATCAAGTAAATAAGGATTGTGAAACAGAAAATATAGCCTGGGCTGAGAGCTATATCACCCCTCCTTATTGAAACCTGCCACGGAGATGTTAGGAAAAAGCTAACCGGGTCGTTTCGTTATTAACGATTAGAGGGCTTTAGATTTTGTAAAGCCGAACTAAGGTGGTACCGCGTCTACTAGCATAAAGACGTCCTTTTGAAGGACTCTTTATGCTTTTTTTATTCTTAAAAATATTTTCAGGAGGAAAAGAAGATGTCTCAAAACACCAACAACTTTACAAAATGGTATCTGGAAACGATACAAAAAGCAGATTTATTTGATTACACCCCTGTTCGCGGGTGTATCGCCTTTAAGCCTGATGGCTATGAAATTTGGGAGCATATTCAGGCTGAGATGGATAAGCGTTTTAAGGAAACCGGCCACCGCAATGCCTATTTCCCGATGCTGATTCCGGAGAACTTTTTTCAAAAGGAAAAGGATCACATTGAAGGATTTTCGCCGGAGCTTCCGTGGATCACAGAAGCGGCAGGAGAGAAGCTTGAGGAGCGTCTGGCACTGCGCCCAACTTCTGAAACAATGATTGGACATTTGTATTCCGATTGGATTAAAAGCTACCGGGATCTGCCGGTCTTAATCAATCAATGGGCGAATGTATTTCGCTGGGAGAAGAAAACTCTTCCTTTCATCCGCACATCAGAATTTTTATGGCAGGAAGGCCATACAGCTCATGTTGACGAAGAAGATGCGCGCAAGGAAACAATGCAGATGCTGGAGATCTACAAAGAAGTGGTAGAAGGCTTGCTTGCCATTCCAGTGTATGATGGGCAAAAAACACCATCCGAGCGTTTTGCAGGTGCGGTTGATACGTTCTCCATTGAAGCGATGATGAAGGATGGAAAAGCGGTACAGGCGGGAACGTCCCATTACTTGGGCACAAAGTTTGCGGAAGCCTTTGATATCAAATATTTGAACAAAGAAAATAAACATACTTTTGTCCATACAACATCATGGGGTACATCCACACGTTTAATCGGCTCTGTCATCATGGTTCATGGTGATGAACAAGGCCTTGTGCTGCCTCCAAGAGTAGCACCGACTCAAGTCGTGCTGATTCCAGTCGGACCATGGAAAAAGAACCCTGCGATAATGGAGAAATTAGATGAAGTGTTTGCTGCATTAAAGGCAGAAGGAATCCGTGTACGCCTTGATGATTCCGATCAATCACCAGGCTATAAATTTAATGAGTGGGAGCTAAAAGGCGTGCCTGTCCGCATAGAGCTTGGCCCACGTGATTTAGACCAAAATCAATGCTTAATGAAGGCGCGTGATCTTGGCGACAAAGTGGCTGTACCGCTTGATTCGATTATGGAAAGCATCAAAAATGAGCTTGAAACGATGCAGACTCGTCTATTAGAAAAAGCAAAAGAATTCCGAGCTGAGAATTCGCACACACATATCGATACAATCGAGCAATTAGAACAGCACATTGCACAATCTGAACAAAATGATGCCATCCCAGGCTGGATCTTAGCCGGATGGTGTGGTGATGACACCTGTGAAGAAAGTGTAAAAGAAAAAACGAAATTCACGACACGGAACATCCCGTTCAACCCGCCGGCAACGAAAGATACTTGCATCCATTGTGGAAAAGAAGCGAAGCATACGGTTTGGTTTGCCCGGGCTTACTAAAGTGGGAATGTGTCTTAGGCCGCCTCAATGAGGCGGCCTATTTTTAAGGTGTCTACGAGTATCAAGAATTCTATCCCCGGACTTGCTCCCCTTTTTTCACTTTTAGTATCCAGTCTATGAATTGTTCCCGATCGCATAAGCGGGTATTGTTTGCTTTAGCATATTCAATTGCTTGCCGGGTGAAACGCTCGTTTGTGATAACCCAGCATTCACCAGCTTCATAAATATCCATTTGTTTTAAAGTTTTCTGGACAAGACGAATTCCTATTTCTCTTTTATGGCTTTTGACTTTTACAATCGCTTGATTGCCTGTTGGAAGGGTCAGTAAAAAACTTATATCCGGGTTATCATCATTTGGCTTTGTTATTGTATACCCTAATTTAGTTAAAAGGGGGATGGTGAAATCCTCTAATTGCTCATCCGAAAGTTTGCTGATCTTCCAAATTTCCGAATCCACTTGCCTTTTCTGATTTCGGCGGAACCAAGACAATCCGTAAAGAAGATAAAAAATTACTCCTCCTAAAAAAGCCATAATCGCATTTTCCCAATTGTTCGTTTTTATAAATACAATTATCGGCACCAGAATGATTATAATCCAAAGTATTAAATGATGACGGTCTCTCAAGTTAAAACACATCCTCCATAATTTTCAGAGTAAAAGGTGCGGCAGTATAACTGTAAAGGCGATATTCAATTATACCGCCAGTATTTGAAGCAGCTTCCATATAAAGAATATACATATCCTTTACCAGAGTGGACTTCCAAATTTTCGTATCCCTTATGATTCATATAGATATTGCAGTCGTTTAAAGGGTGTTTAAAGGATCCGCTTTTTAAATCAATTATATAAGAAAACAGTCAAAGGATGTTTGCTCATCAGCAGGTAAACGATTATCACTATGGAATATGTAACCAATGAAGCTTATCAACGGAGGTTTTTAAATGAAGGTTCGACTTACTGCATTTAGCAATGATTGGGCCCTTATGTATCAAAATGAGGTTCAATTTTTAAAATCAATCTTTGAAGATGAAATCATTAAATGTGAACATTTTGGGAGCACTGCAGTCCGGGGGATGAAGGCAAAGCCTGTAATCGATATGATGTGTATTGTGAGAAACATCGAGAAGATAGATGAATTTACTGAAAAGATGAAGAAGCTTGGATACGACTCTGCCGGGGAAGGGGGCATTACAGGGAGAAGATTATTTCGTAAAGGCGGGGAAAATCGAACTCATCATATACATGTCTATCAATCTGATAACCCCCAAATAGAACGGCATCTTATCTATAGAGATTATCTGCGGACCCATCCCGATGAAGCGGAAAGGTATACGAATTTTAAGGAAGAATTGGCTCAAAGGTTTGATGACACGACTGATTATAGCCAGGCGAAAAAGGTGTTTGTGAAAGAGATGGAACAGAAGGCGCTTGATTGGTTTGCAGGTGTAAGAGACTTCACTGCCGATAAATAGCGGTTTACTTTCATTCCTTTACCATTAGGCATTGGGTTGCGGGAATTTTTAATTATAGCCAGTGTGTTTTAGATACTTTTGATATGCTTTTGCGGTAATTCTTGAAATCAAATAAATGCTTATGAACGAAGCAACAGAAACGAACAGTATAGATGTATAAGGGGTATCCATATTAAAAAAGGCCAATATAGTTATTAACAATGAAAGTCCTAATGATTTTGTGATGTGTTTTTTATTGGGGCTCATAAAAATCCTCCTATCGTATAATGAAATCACTGCCTGTTAGGTGTTTAAATGTTAACATAAAATCCCATATTGTTTAAAGGATTTCCTTTCCAAGTAGCGAATAAAGTTAGGAAAGTCTTATAATATAGGAGATTACTATGGGATATGTAATGGTTTAAGAAGAATAGTAGGAAGCCGTCCTCTTGTAATTACTGGAGCGAGTGTCATCATTTTGGATGAGAATAATCGGCTGTTATTACAGTTAAGGAAGGATAATAACTGCTGGGGGCTGACGGGAGGTTCTCTGGAGCCAGGTGAAACTCTGGAAGATGTGGCAAAGAGAGAGATGCTTGAAGAAACAGGGTTAACAGCAAATGATCTTCAGTTGTTTAATATCTATTCAGGTGAAGAGTTTTACTATAAATACCCTCACGGTGATGAAGTATATAATGTCGTTGCCGCTTATACCTGTAATAACTTTGATGGAGAACTGGATATAGATGAAGATGAGGTAAGCGAATTACGATTTTTTCATGTTCAGGAGATTCCCTCGAATATTAGTCCTCCAGACCAAAGAGTGATTAAGGATTATGTTCAATCTATCTAGAAAGGAGTTCCGAAGCGGAGCTCCTTTTTTCGTCCTTGATTTCTTATTGGGATAATTTTCTATAAAAAATGATAAGATTGGTTTGGACGAATGAATACAGACATTTTGTCAAAGAGAAGGGGAGTTAGAACATTGGAAAACAATAAAAGGTTTTTGGCAGTACTGTTAACAATAGCCTTGTCAGGAGTATTGGCTGCTTGTGGGAACTCATCTGAAGAATCGAGCAGCCAGCCATCCAGTAACAGCTCTGCTCAAGAAGAAGATATCGAAACAACGGAAAAGGCGCCTGATGGATCACAGGGAATTGAGGAAGAAAAATCTGATGGCAGCAGTAATACTACACAGTCCCATGACAAAGACAATTCAACTGAAGCTTCAAATAATGTTGAGGCAGTTGAAAGAAATGAAAGTCACGAGAGCAGTAAAGATGAATATCTTAAGAAGCTAAACAAAATGGAAGAAGCGGACAGAAAAGCAGAAGCCAAGACAACGACCGCAGAAATGGTGGAACAGGAGGAAGAAAGATATAGAACGTGGGATGACGAATTAAACAAAATCTATGGGTTGCTGGAAGAACAGCTTGAAAATAATCAGATGAACCAACTTAGAGAAGAACAGCGGAAATGGATCCAGCAAAGAGATGAAACGGCTAAAAATTCTTCCCTAAAATACAAAGGGGGTTCTATGGAGCAATTGGAATATGTGGCTACTCTGGCAAGTCTGACAAGAGAAAGGTGTTATTTGTTAGTTGCGAAGTATATGAATTAGGGTACAGCTTTTTTAAAAAGTGGAAGTTATGTGACCATTCTTCGCAAAGAACATTAATAGAAAGAAAATTTAAACAATTAGAGGTTTCAGTCGTATAGTTATAAAAGGAGGTTTTGGGTTGAAGCATCTAACCTTAGGGATCGTTTTGGCGATAGCTGGTGTTTTATTTTCAATTGGTTTTTGGGAATTAAGTAAGGCTTACTTAGTGACAGGAGCCATTAGATTATTTTTTATAGCCATGTCTGTTCTTATGTCAGGTTCTTTAGCTGGTCCTCATCGGATGAGGGCGGGCTTTGAAGCAACAGATTCTCCTGACGAAAGGCGAAAGCGGAAAAGAACAAGCATCGGCTCAGTATTAATTGGTCTGCCCAATATTATGACTGCGCTGCTTCTTTACCTTTTCCTAAAATAAAACCAGGGGGTGGTCTTGTCCC